>NZ_JBFTRS010000007.1:0-223343 GCF_056399645.1 Massilia sp. 01N417
CCTTGAAGGGTCGTTCGAGACCAGGACGTTGATAGGTCGGGTGTGGAAGTGCAGTAATGCATTAAGCTAACCGATACTAATTGCCCGTACGGCTTGTCCCTATAACCTTGGCAGTCAGCCAGGGTACGATGACAGCTGTTTGTTGACACAACAGATCAAAACTACTTCTTCCAGATTCAGCGTCGCGTCTTCCYCAGGAGACGATACGCGTACAAGTCATGCCTGATGACCATAGCAAGTCGGTACCACCCCTTCCCATCCCGAACAGGACCGTGAAACGACTTTGCGCCGATGATAGTGCTGCAACCAGTGTGAAAGTAGGTTATCGTCAGGCTAATTATTCGCAGAAGCCCGCTCAGTTGATACTGAGCGGGCTTTTTGCTTTTCTAGCGTGTGATTTTCGTTGCCGTATTCCGACCTCGAGCATCTCGATACGGCGGCGCTGCGGACAAGCAGCAACGCGGCGAGGCACTGGTCGCTAGCGCTTGTGGTAAGTGCCGATCAGCTGCCCCTGCGCCAGCACATGCCCTTTCATCGCCTGTTCCAGCTCGGCCTTGGTCGGATGGCCGAGGTCGGGCAATTCCACGTCGAGGGCGTAGAGCTTGTGCACATAGCGGTGCGTTCCGATTGGCGGGCAGGGGCCGCCATAGGCGCTTTTCTTCCAGTCGTTGAGGCCGGTGCGCGTGCCCGGTGGCAGGTCGGTGCCGCGCACGCTGGAGGGCAGGCTGGCCGCGGAAAGGGGGATGTTATACAGGACCCAGTGCACCCAGGTCATCTTGGGCGCCGCCGGGTCCGGTGCGTCGGGATCGTCGACGATCAGGGCGAAGCTTTTCGTTCCCGGTGGCGCGCCCGACCACGACAGGGCGGGCGCGGTATCGGTTCCGTCGCAGGTATGGATTGCCGGAATGTTGCCGCCGGCGTCGAAGTCGGCCGAAACGAGTGACAGGCTCATGCTCTTCTCCTGGCAAGACTGGATTTCTCCCTCGCTTCGACTCTATACCGCTCCCGCGCTTGCCGGCGCGAGGATCAGGCTTGCGACAGCGGCGCCGAATCCTGGGTGGCGGCTTCTTCGGATCGCTGCTTGCCGCGGCTGATGCTCTCGCCGTCGCTGCGGCGCAGGCGCCAGAACACGAAGGACGACAGCATCGTCGTGACTGCCAGCGTCAGGAAGGCATGGTGCAGGGCCGAGGTCACCATCGACTGGTTGGTCTGCGGCACGCGGCCGAGGAACCAGGCCGTTACCAGCGAACCGCTTGCCAGGCCGAAGCTCATCGACAACTGCTGGAAGGAGCTGGCGATCGTGCTGGCCATGCTGGAGTCCTGTTGCGGAACGTCCGCATAGGCCAGCGTATTCATGCTCGAGAACTGCAGCGAATTGAAGAAGCCCTGCAGCAGACCGATGCCGGCGATCGCATACCAGGGCGTGCCCGGCCCCACCAGCGCGAACAGCGCGATCGTCAGGCCGATGCAGATGGTATTCACGACCAGCACCTGGCGGTAGCCGAAGCGGGCCAATACCCTCGGTGCGATCAGTTTCATGCCCATCGCCGCGGCCGCGGTCGGCATCATCAGGAGGCCGGACTGCCAGGCCGGCAGTTTCAGACCGAGCTGATACAGCAGCGGCAGCAGGAAGGGCAGGCCGCCGATGCCCAGGCGGGTGATGAAACCGCCCAGCACCGCGATGCGGAAGGTGCGCACCTTCAGCAGCGTCAGGCGCAGCAGCGGGTGCTTGTGCTCGCTTGCATGCCAGGCATAGGCCGCCAGCAGGGCCACCGACAGGCCCAGCATCAGGACGATGGTCACGGTGTCGAGCGTATGCTCGCCGAAGATCTCCAGCAGCCAGGACAGCAGGGCAGTTCCCGAGCCGAACAGGATCAGGCCGATGGTGTCGAGCGGGCGCGGCTCGGTGCCCTTGTAGTCCGGCATGTAGCGGTACACGAAGAAAAGGGCCAGCAGTCCGACCGGCACGTTGACGAAGAAGATCGCCCGCCACGAGGTCCAGTGCACGATCAGGCCGCCGACGGTCGGTCCGAGCAGGGGACCGATCAGTGCGGGCAGGATCACGAAATTCATCGCCCCCAGCAACTCGCTCTTGGGAAAGGTGCGGATGATGGCGAGGCGTCCGACCGGCATCATCATGGCGCCGCCAAGGCCCTGCAGCAGGCGCGCCACCACCATCATCTCGAGGTTGACCGACAGTCCGCACAGCACCGAAGCGAACGTGAAGATGGCGATCGCGGTGCCGAACACGCGCCGGGTACCGAAACGGTCGGCCATCCAGCCGCTCACGGGGATGCCGACCGCGAGGCTGAGGATATAGCAGGTAACGACGGACTTCAGGCTCAGCGGTGTGACCTGGAGGCTGGCCGCGATGCTGGGAACGGCGGTGTTGACGATGGTGGCGTCGAGCTGCTCCATGAACAGGGCAGTCGCCACCAGCCAGGGGAGGTAACTTTTGACGTTGCTGGTATCGGTCATTGGACGATTGTCACATAAATCGCCCTGGGCCGACGCAGGGGTCAGAGCCCGGTTTTCGCGGGTGGGCTCTGACCCCGGTGTTCAGCCGATACACCATTAGTAATGGTAAGCAGCTTTCACCATCAGCAGATTCACGCCACCGTTCGGATGCTTGATGCCGCCGTTCGAGTAATGCTGCAGGCGGGCGCCCAGTTCCCACTTGTTGTCGAACACGTAGCCGACGCCGACGTGGTCCGCGAATTCGTAGGCGGTCGACAGCTGGCGGTGGGTGTTGCGGTACACGTCCGAGAACAGGGCGGCGCCGATGCCGGCGTCGGCGTAGAAGCCGCGCTTGTCGTCCGCTTCCCAGCGGAACACCGGGGTGATGCCGATCACGGCCAGGTTGTGGTGGTTGCCCGGCACGTCCAGCCACTGGTTGGCGCGCCAGTAGGCGATGTTGGCATCCCAGTAGCCCGACAGGTGGTGGCCGCTGGTGGCGAACCAGTTCTTGTTCCAGTCTTTCTGGGCCGACAGGCGCAGCACCTGCACGTGCTCGCCGCCGCCGGCTTCCACGGCGTAGGAGTCGACCAGGCCGTTCTGGGCGTGGCCTGCCTGTGCGGCGAACAGGGCGGCGGCTGCGGCCATCGAGGTCGCGATTTTCTTAGCGGAGAACATCTTTTTTCTATCCTTTCGATTGACGAATCCCGCTATTTTAGCGAGATGTGGGTTTTGGCGTGGGCTGTCCATCAATTGTTAGAATCGAACGATCTGCACAACGAGACCACCATGACACTTCCGACCCTGGCATTTCTCGGCATCGGCCTGATGGGCAAGCCGATGGCAACCCGGCTGGCGCAAGCCGGCTATCCTCTTCACGTCTGGAACCGTTCGCCGGCCAAGGCCGAGGCCTTGCGCGGCGTCGGCGCCCTACCCGAACAAGACCTGCACGCCGCGGTGCGCGATGCCGACATCGTGATCAGCATCCTGGAAGCGGGGCCGGTGGTCGGTCAGGTGCTCGCCGCCGCGCTGCCCGCGCTGAAACCCGGCGCGCTGTGGATCGACATGAGTTCCACCCGGCAGGACGAAGCCCTGGCCTTCCATGCGCAGCTGACGCAGGCCGGCTGCCGTTTCGTCGATGCCCCGGTGTCCGGCGGCGTGGTGGGTGCGGAGGCCGGCAAGCTGGCCATCATGGCCGGCGGCGATGCGGCCGATTTCGCGCAAGCCGCGCCCGTGCTCGAAAAGATGGGCTCGGCCATCCTGGTCGGCCCGGCCGGCAGCGGCCAGGTCGCCAAGCTGTGCAACCAGCTGATCGTCGGCGCGACCATCAACGTGGTCGCCGAGGCCCTGCTGCTGGCCCAGGCCGCGGGAGCCGATCCGGCCGCTGTGCGCGAGGCGATCCGCGGCGGCTTTGCCGGCAGCCGTGTGCTGGAAGTGCATGGCCAGCGCATGCTGGAGCGGAATTTCGTGCCGGGCGGGCAAGTGAAAACCCAGCTCAAGGATCAGCGCAATATCCTGGCCGCAGCGGGGGAGGCTGGCGTGACGCTGCCGGTGACCGAGCTGGTGACGCGGCAGTACGAGACGATCGAGGCGGATTTGCCGTCGGCCGATCATGCGGCGGCCTTGATTGCGCTGGAGAGGTTGAATCCGGGGAAGCGTGTTGGCGCAGGGGCGGACACGCTGCCTGATAGTTAAGGAAACTTGGGGGGATAGTGCCGGGGGCACTATCCCGCCTTCGCGGGGGCGACGGGCGAGGCGTGGGCGCGGGGTGACGTGCTTACGTCTGCGTCCCGCTCGAAGGCAAGCGCATCTCGACTAATCGAACCCAGTAACTGGCTCCGATCGGCAACAACTGATCGTTGAAGTCATAGCTGCCATTGTGCAGCTGGCAAGGGCCGAGGCCGTGGCCGCCGGCGCGGTGGGCGCCGTCGCCGTTGCCGAGGAAGACGTAGCAGCCCGGCTTGGCCTGCAGCATGAATGCGAAGTCCTCGGCGCCCATGGTCGGCTCCACGTTGGCGTCGACGTTGTCTGCGCCAACCACCGCCTTCATCGCCTCGACCGCGAAGGCCGTCTGTTCCGGATGGTTGACCAGCGGCGGGTAATTGCGCTTGAACGAGAAATCGACGCTCGCATTGAAGGCCGCGCAGACGCCCTGCGCAATCTCGCCCATGCGCCGCTCGACCAGGTCCAGCACCTCGGTGGTAAAGGTGCGCACGGTGCCGACCAGTACCGCGTCGTCGGGGATCACATTGGTGGCGCTGCCGGCGTGGATCTGGGTGATCGACAGCACGGCGGTATCCAGCGGGTTCTTTTCGCGCGAGATGATGGTCTGCCAGCTCTGCGCGATCTGCACCGCCACCATCACCGGGTCGATGCCGCGGTGCGGCTGCGCGGCGTGGGCGCCCTTGCCCTTCACGACCGCGCGGAACTCGTTACTGGATGCCATCATCGGGCCGGCGACCACGCCAAACTTGCCGGCCGCCATACCCGGCCAGTTGTGCAGGCCATACACGGCATCCATCGGGAAGCGTTCGAACAGGCCGTCGTCCATCATGCGGCGGGCGCCGGCGCCGCCTTCCTCGGCCGGCTGGAAAATCAGGTACACGGTGCCGTCGAAGTTGCGGTTCTGCGACAGATAGTGGGCTGCACCCAACAGCATCGTGGTATGACCGTCATGTCCGCAAGCATGCATCTTGCCGGCATGGCGCGACGCGTGCTCAAATGTGTTGAGTTCCTGCATCGGCAGGGCATCCATGTCGGCGCGTAGGCCGATCGCGCGTTCGGACGTGCCGTTCTTGATGATGCCGACCACGCCGGTGACGCCAAGGCCACGGACCACCGGGATGCCCCATTCGGTCAGGCGGGCTGCCACGACGTCGGCGGTGCGCTGTTCTTCGTAGCAGAGCTCGGGATGTGCGTGAATGTCGCGGCGGATGGTCTCGAGTTCCGCCTGGTGTGCGAGGATAGGTTCGACAAGTCTCATTCTGTTCTCCCTATACATGTTTTCAACTATTGTAGCCCTTCCGAAGCCACCGCGGCCAGTGCCGTCACGAGGGCCGCAGGAATCGTCTAAACTATTGGTTTCTCGACGTTTTTCCCGGATCCGATTCCATGACCAAGACCCTCGTCAGGGCCACCTGCCCGCATGACTGCCCCGATACCTGCGCCATCCTCGTCACCGTGGAAGACGGCGTCGCAACGGAGGTCAAGGGCGATCCGGATCACCCGACCACGGCGGGGGTGCTGTGCACCAAGGTGTCGCGCTACGTCGACCGCACCTATCACGCGGACCGCCTGCTGTACCCGATGCGCCGCGTCGGCCGCAAGGGCGAAGGGAAATTCGAACGCATCAGCTGGGAGCAGGCCCTCGACGAGATCGCGGCGCGCCTGGCGCCGATCGCAAAGCGCGACCCGCAAGCCATCCTGCCCTACAGCTATTGCGGCACCATGGGCCTGGTGCAGGGCGAGGCGATGGCGATGCGCTTCTTCAACAAGGTCGGCGCCTCCTTCCTCGATCGCACCGTGTGCGCGACCGCCGGCACCACCGGCTACAAATACACCATCGGTGCTTCGATCGGCACCGACATCGAACAGTTCCAGGACGCGAAACTGATCCTGATCTGGGGCGGCAATCCGATCGCCTCCAACCTGCATTTCTGGATGCGCGTCCAGGAAGCCAAGCGCCGCGGCGCGAAGCTGATCGCGATCGACCCGTATCGCTCCCTGACGGCCGAGAAGTGCCATCAGCACATTGCCGTCCTGCCGGGCACCGACAGCGCGCTGGCGCTGGGCATGATGCACGTGCTGGTCAAGGAAAACCTGCTGGACCACGACTACATCGCCCAGCACACCGTGGGCTTCGGCCAGCTGAAGGACCGCGTGATGGAGTGGACGCCGGAGCGCACCGCCGAAACCTGCGGCATCAGCGCCGAGGAAGTGGTGAACCTGGCGCGCGAGTATGGACAAACTGCGCGGAAGGGTGAGCCGGTGGCGATCCGCATGAACTATGGCCTGCAGCGCGTACGCGGCGGCGGCATGGCGGTGCGGAACATCGCCTGCCTGCCTGCCCTGGTGGGGGCCTGGCGCCATCCGGCCGGCGGCGTGCAGCTGTCGACCTCGGGCTCCTTCCCGTCGAACAAGCTGGCGCTGCAGCGCCCGGACCTGCTGCGCGGCCGCCTTCCACGCACCATCAACATGAACACCATCGGCGACGACCTGCTGAAGGAGGCGTCGCCAGGCTTCGGTCCGAAGATCGAGGCCGTCATCGTCTACAACGCGAACCCGGTCGCGATCGCGCCGGATTCCTCGAAAGTCCAGCGCGGCTTCGAGCGCGAAGACCTGTTCACCGTGGTGCTGGAACACTTCCAGACCGATACCGCCGACTACGCGGACATCCTGCTGCCGGCCACCACCCAGCTCGAGCACGTCGACGCCCACCTGGCCTATGGCCACCTGTACATGATGGCGAACAACGCGGCGATCGCGCCGCTGGGCGAGGCCAAGCCGAACACCGAGATCTTCCGCCTGATCGCCCAGCGCATGGGCTTCGACGACCCGGCTTTCAAGGAGACCGACGACGAACTCGCGGCCCAGGCCTTCGACAAGAGCAACGCGCGCGCCGTGCACTTCGACTGGGAATCGCTGAAGCGCACCGGCTGGAGCAAGCTGAACATGCCGGCCGCGCCCTTCGCGGAAGGCGGCTTCCCGACTCCTTCCGGCAAGTGCGAGTTGTATTCCGAGTCCATGCTCCACGATGGTCTCGATCCGCTGCCGACCTATATTCCGAACTACGAATCCGTGGCATCCAATCCCGAACTGGCAGAGAAATATCCGTTGGCGATGATCTCTCCGCCGGCCAGGAACTTCCTCAACTCAAGCTTTGTCAATGTCCAGAGCCTCCGCGCCACGGAGGGTGAACCTCACCTGGACATCCATCCCGTCGACGCCGCAAGCCGCGGCATCGAGCACGGCGAGATGGTGCGCATCTTTAACGACCGGGGCTCGTTCGTCGCGCGAGCCCGTGTCACGCCCAAGGCGCGGGCCGGCCTCGTGGTCGGCCTGTCGATCTGGTGGAAAAAGCTCGCCAGCGACGGCAAGAACGCCAACGAAGTAACCAGCCAGCGCCTGACCGACATGGGCCGGGCGCCGACTTTCTACGACACGCTGGTGCAGGTGGAGAAAGCCGCACCATGATCCTTTTGAAAAATGAAACTTTCGCGAATCACCCCGCGGCTCCGCGCCGTGCTCCTGGCGGGCACGGCGGCGGGGCTGCTGGCCAGCTGCTCGACGCTGAACTACTACTCCCAGGCGGCCCAGGGCCAGCTTGAACTCCTGTCGGACGCCCGTCCGATCGACGACTGGATCGCCGACCCCGGCACCAGCTCCAAACTGCGCCTCCGGCTGGAAACGGCGCGCCAGATCCGCCGCTATGCTGTTAGCGAAATGTCATTGCCAGATAATGACAGTTATAAAAAATACGCCTCCCTGAAACGCCCATACGTGCTGTGGAACGTGGTCGCCACGCCCGAGCTGTCGCTGCGGCCCCTGCAGTGGTGCTTCCCGGTGGCCGGCTGCGTGAACTATCGCGGCTATTACAACAAGGACGCCGCCATGGCCTACGCCAGGGAGCTGAAGGCCGACGGCAACGACGTCGAGGTCGGCGGCGTGCCGGCCTACTCGACCCTGGGCTGGTTCAGCGATCCCCTGATCTCCACCTTCATCAACTATCCGGATGCCGAACTGGCGCGCATGATCTTCCACGAACTGGCGCACCAGATCGTGTATGCGCAGGGCGATTCGCAGTTCAACGAATCCTTCGCCAGCACGGTGGAAGAGGTGGGCGTGGAACGCTGGATGGAGCGCTTCGGCAACCAGGCCATGCGCGACAGCTATGCCCGCTACAAGAGCCGCAAGCACGACTTCCTGGCCCTGCTGCTCAAGTACCGCAAGGCGCTCGAACAGAACTATGTCGTGGTCGACCGCAGCGACGACGAGAAGCGCGCAGTCAAGGCGCGCCTGTTCCAGGAACTGAAGGACGAGTACCAGGTCCTGAAGGGCAACTGGGGCGGCTATGCCGGCTACGACCGCTTCTTCGAACAGCCGTTGTCGAACGCCCACCTGGCCTCGATCGCGACCTACGAGGACTTCGTGCCGGCCTTCCGCGCCATGCTCAAGCGCGATGGCAACTTCCCGGCCTTCTACAAGTCGGTCAAGCGCCTGGCCGAGCTGGATCGCCCGGATCGCCACCGCATCCTGAAGGCCCTGGCGCCGCCGGTATCGACATCGCCGCTGATGGTGCAGCGCAGCGAGGCGCCGCCTATGGTGGGGCACTAGAATTCGTGTTCGAATTGCTTTAAAAATGCTTGCTATCGGGCGCGCTGCCCGATAGCATCATGAAAGCAAACACAGCACGACCGTGCGTTTTTTTCGGTTGGGCGGCCCACACAGAAAAATACACTGGAGACAGGCACCCGATGGACAAGATTTGGCTCAAGTCGTACCCACCCGGCGTCCCCGCTGAAATCGATCCCGACCAGTACGGCTCCCTCGTGCAGCTGCTGGAAGAGTCGTTCCAGAAGTATGCCGCGAACAACGCCTTCGTCTGCATGGACAAGTTCCTCACCTATGCGGAACTGGACGCCATGTCGAAGCGCCTGGCGGCCTGGCTGCAGAGCCGCGGCATGGCCAAGGGCGCGCGCGTGGCGGTGATGATGCCGAACGTGCTGCAGTATCCGGTGGCGCTGGCCGCCATCCTGCGCGCCGGCTATACGGTCGTGAACGTGAATCCGCTGTACACGCCGCGCGAGCTGGAGCACCAGTTGAAGGATTCGGGCAGCGAGGCCATCATCGTGCTCGAGAATTTCGCGCACACGCTGCAGCAGGTGATGGGCAAGACCCCGGTGCGCCACGTGGTGGTGGCGAGCATGGGCGAGATGCTGGGCGGGGCCAAGGGCATGCTGGTGAACTTCGTGGTCCGCAACGTCAAGAAGATGGTGCCGGACTACTCGCTGCCGAGCAGCGTGCGCTTCAAGGAAGCGCTGGCGCAGGGCGGCAAGATGCCCTTCCAGCCGGCCCAGCTGAAGAACACGGACATCGCCTTCCTGCAGTACACCGGCGGCACCACCGGCGTGTCGAAGGGCGCGACCCTGACGCACCGGAACGTGATCGCCAACCTGCTGCAATCGGAGGCATGGTCTTCGGTGGCGATGAACCGGCCGCCGGTGGTCGAGCATCCGATCATCGTGTGCGCGCTGCCGCTGTACCACATCTTCGCGCTGACGGTGTGCGCGCTGTGGGGCATGCGGGTGGGCGCGCTGAACATCCTGATCCCGAACCCGCGCGACATCCCGGGCTTCATCAAGGAGCTGGCCAAGTACAAGTTCAATGCGCTGCCGGCGGTGAACACGCTGTACAACGCGCTGGTGAACCATCCGGACTTCAGGCACCTGGACTTCTCGGGCCTGAAGCTGGCGAACGGCGGCGGCATGGCGGTGCAGCAGGCGGTCAACGACCAGTGGAAGGCCATTACCGGCACCCACATCATCGAAGGCTACGGCCTGTCGGAGACCTCGCCGGTGGCTACCGCGAACCGCTGCGACATCTCGTCCTTCACCGGCACGATCGGCCTGCCGATCCCGTCGACCGAGGTGGCGATCCTGGACGACGACGGCAAGGAACTGCCGATCGGCAGCGTGGGCGAGATCGCGATCCGCGGTCCGCAGGTGATGGCCGGCTACTGGAACCGTCCGGACGAAACGGCCAAGGTCATGACCGCCGACGGCTTCTTCAAGTCGGGCGACGTCGGCGTGATGGACGAGAACGGCTACGTGAAGATCGTCGACCGCAAGAAGGACATGATCCTGGTCTCGGGCTTCAACGTCTATCCAAACGAACTGGAAGGCGTGATCGCCGCCCACCCTGGGGTGCTGGAGTGCGCGGTGATCGGTGTGCCGGACGAGCATTCCGGCGAGGCGGTCAAGGTCTTCGTGGTCAAGAAGGACCCGAACCTGACGGCCGAACAGCTGATGGATTACTGCAAGCGCGAGTTCACCGGCTACAAGAAACCGAAGTACATCGAATTCCGCAGCGAGCTGCCGAAGACCAACGTCGGCAAGATCCTGCGGCGCGCACTGCGCGAGGAAAAGCAGGCAGCATAGTTGGCTTGATTACCGTCGTCCCCGCGAAGGCAGGGACCCAAGTCTGCGAGCGTACCGTCAGCGCAAACGGAGCTTGGGTCCCCGCTTTCGCGGGGAGTCATTTTTGGCAGTGCTAAAAATGACAAAAGCGGAGAGTTAAATTGATTAGAAAGATAGGCAATAACATGGACAAATTCTGGCTGGAGTCGTACGAGACGGGCGTACCGGCGGAGATCGACTGGACGCAATACCGTTCCCTCACGCACCTGCTGGAGGAAGCCTTCCGCAAGTACGCGGACCGCAAGGCCTATGCCTGCATGGGCAAGTCCATGACGTTCGCCGAACTCGACAAGCTGTCGGCCCGGATGGCGGCGTGGCTGCAGAGCCGCGGCCTGCAGCCGGGCGCGCGCGTGGCCATCATGCTGCCGAACGTGCTGCAGTATCCGGTGGCGATGGCCGCCATCCTGCGCGCCGGCTACACCATCGTCAACGTCAACCCGCTGTACACCGCGCGCGAACTGCAGCACCAGCTGAACGACTCGGGCGCCGAAGCCATCGTGGTGCTGGAGAACTTCGCCCACACGGTGGCGGAAGTCGTCGGCCAGACCAAGGTGAAGCACGTCATCGTCGGCACCATGGGCGACCTGCTGGGCGCGAAAGGCCTGATCGTCAATTTCGTGGTCCGCACCGTCAAGAAGCTGGTGCCGGCGTGGTCGATCCCGAACGCGGTGCCGTTCAAGCGCGTGCTGCTTGAGGGCGCGCGCCAGACCCTCAAGCCGGTCCAGGTCGGCCATGACGACGTCGCCTTCCTGCAGTACACCGGCGGCACCACCGGCGTGTCGAAGGGCGCGGTGCTGCTGCACAAGCACGTGATCGCCAACGTGCTGCAGAACGAAGCCTGGTTCGCCCCGACCCTGGCCAAGGCCGGCGCCGACCTGCAGTTCGTGTGCGCGCTGCCGCTGTACCACATCTATGCGTTGACGGTCTGCGCCCTGCTGGGCCTGCGCGTGGGCGGCATGAACCTCCTGATCCCGAACCCGCGCGACATCGGTGGCTTCATCAAGGAATTGCGCAACTACCGCATCAACGTCTTCCCGGCCGTGAACACGCTGTACAACGGCCTGCTGAACAACCCGGACTTCGCCAGCCTCGATTTCTCCGGCCTGCTGGTCTGCCCGGGCGGCGGCATGGCGGTGCAGAAGCCGGTGGCGGACAAGTGGCTGCAGGTCACCGGCACCCCGATCGTCGAGGGCTATGGCCTGTCCGAGACCTCGCCGGTGGTCGCCGCCAACCGCTGCGACATCACCGGCTTTACCGGCACCATCGGCCTGCCGATCCCGTCGACCGAGATCCGTATCCTCGACGAAGCCGGCAACGAAGTCCCGTTCGGCACCGCCGGCGAGATCGCCGTGCGCGGCCCGCAGGTGATGGCCGGCTACTGGAACCGCCCCGACGAAACCGCCAAGGTCATGACCGCCGACGGCTTCTTCAAGACCGGCGACATCGGCATCATGAACGAGCAGGGCTACATCAAGATCGTCGACCGCAAGAAGGACATGATCCTGGTCTCGGGTTTCAACGTCTACCCGAACGAGGTCGAGGAAGTCGTCGCGTCGCATCCGGGCGTGCTCGAAGTGGCCTGCGTGGGCGTGCCGGACCAGCACTCGGGCGAGGCGGTCAAGCTCTACGTGGTCAAGAAGGACAAGGCGCTCACCAAGGAAGAGCTGATGGCCTTCTGCAAGGAGCAGCTGACCGGCTACAAGCGGCCGAAGTACATCGAGTTCCGCGAGACGCTGCCGAAGACCAATGTGGGCAAGATCCTGCGGCGTGAGTTGCGGGATGAGAAGCAGCCGGCGTAAGCGACGTCGTTAGCGTGTGAACGTCATTCCCGCGCAGGCGGGAATCCAAGTTAAGCTGGCGGACCGTATACAAACCTGGATCCCCGCCTTCGCGGGGACGACGTTTACAGGCCGCCGGGACGACGTTTACAGGCCGCGGGGACGACGGGCGAAAGCCGCAGGACGACCGCTAGCCGTTCGTCACTTCCACCCCAGCCGTCCCATCCACCACCCGGAACGCCGCCAGCTCCCGCTGCGCAGTCTTCGGATCCCGCACCTCGTCCAGCCCCATGAAATGCGTGCGCGTTTCCTTCGGCGTCACCTCCAGCAGCATGTAGCCGCGCCTGTCGCTGCGGCCGAACTTGATGTGCGGGTTCATCTCGACGTATTCCGCGGTGCGCTGCTGCGGGCGCGAGCTGGAGGTGACCGAGGTGCCGACGAACTCGGTGGCGATCACCGGATTGTCCTTCGATGCCGGGCGGCTGAAATCGGCGCGCAGCTCGGTGGCGTAGAAGGTGTGGACGTCCCCGCCCAGCACCAGCGGGTTGGCGGCCCCTGAACCCGCCAGGGTGTCCAGCAGCCGCCGGCGTGCGGCCGGATAGCCGTCCCAGCCATCGGTCCAGAAGCGTCCGCCGTCGGCGCCGACGATCGGCACCTGGGTCGATTGCGCCATCAGGGTCTGCTGGGCCAGGATGTTCCAGCGCGCCCTCGAGCCTTGCAGGCCGTCCTGCAGCCAGGCTTCCTGCTCCCTGCCCAGCATGCTGCGCGATGGGTCGAGCAGGGAAGGGCAGGCGCGCGGGCTCACGGAATTCGAGCCGCCCCGGCCCGGCTTCGGGCAGGCTTCGTAGGCGCGGTACTGGCGGTCGTCCAGCACGTGGAAGCGCGCCAGGCGCCCCCAGTCGTAGCGCTGAACCATGCGCACGTTCGCAAAGCTGCGAGGCGGCGGCAGGCGCAGCGGCATGTGCTCGTAGAAGGCCTGGTAGGCCGCCGCGCGGCGCGCCGCGAAATCGCTGGAGAGCCGCTCGTCGCGGTCGGCGGCGTAGTCGTTGGCGACTTCGTGGTCGTCCCAGGTCACGATCCAGGGCGCCGCCAGGTGGGCCGCCTGCAGGTCCGGGTCGCTCTTGTACTGGGCATAGCGCTGGCGGTAGCTCGCCAGGTCGAAGGATTCATTCTGGCGCACCGCGCGTTGCGGATGCTGGCGCTGGAAGGGCCCCCATTCGTAGATGTAGTCGCCGAGGAAGGCGACCAGGTCCGGCTGGGCCTCGGCGATGTAGCGGTGCGCCGCATAGCTGCCGAATTCCCAGTGCTGGCAGGAGGCCACCGCCAGCTTCAGCATGTCGGGCATGCTGCCGGCCGCAGGTGCCGTGCGGGTGCGGCCGACCGGACTGACGGCGTCGCCGAACAGGAAGCGGTACCAGTACCAGCGGCCGGGCTGCAGGCCGGTCACGTTCACGCGCACGCTGTGCGCCAGCTCCGGCGTGGCGATGACGCTGCCCTTGGCCGCGATGTTGCGGAAGCCTTCGTCCTGCGCGACTTCCCAGCGCAGCGGCACCGCCAGCCCGGGCGCCGAATCCGCATCCAGCGGATCGGGCAGGATGCGGGTCCAGAGGATCACGGAATCCGGCAGCGGCGAACCGGAAGCCACGCCCAGACTGAACGGATAGCCGGCCGCGCTCGATGGCGCCGCGCGCAGTACCGAAGGACCAGCGGCAGTGAAGGCCGCGGCCAGGCGCGCCGCGTCCAGCAGGAACAGGCGGCGCGATGGCGTCAAGGGCTTACTCGGCGATCAGGGATTCGAGCGGCGGCAGCTGGCGCGGCTTGCGGTCCGGGCCGGTGGCGACATAGGTGAGGGTGGCCTCGGTGACTTTCACGACATTGGTTTGCAGTCGGTTACGCTCGGCGTAGACTTCGACGTAGACGGTGATCGAGGTATTGCCGACCTTGACGATGTCGGCGTAGAAGGACAGCAGGTCGCCGACGAAGACCGGGTTCTTGAACAGGAAGGAGTTGACGGCGATGGTGGCCACGCGGCCGTTCGCGCGGCGCACGGCCGGCAGCGAGCCGGCGACGTCGACCTGGGCCATGATCCAGCCGCCGAACACGTCTCCGTACACATTGGCGTCGGACGGCGCCGGCATCATCCGCAGCACTGGCATCTTTCCTTCAGGCAGGCGGGTGGTGGAGAGGGTCTGGTTTTCTGGCTGGGTCATCTTGAAATCTCGGTAAAAGCTACAATCGTCCCAGATTGAACCATAAATAAAGAATCTCTGTCATGCGACGCACTCCCGCAAGCTCATCCCCTCCACCGGCCGCCGACCCGGCCGCCGGCCGCAACGACTGGGCCGTGATCGGCACCTTGATGCCCTATCTGTGGGTCTACAAATGGCGCGTGATGGCCGCGCTGGTCTGCCTGATCGGCGCCAAGGTGGCCAATATCGGCGTGCCGCTGGTGCTCAAGAATATCGTCGACAGCCTCAGCATCTCGCCCACCCATCCCTACGCGCTGCTGGTGCTGCCGCTGGGCGCCCTGTTCGCGTATGGCGCGCTGCGCTTCTCGACCACGCTGTTCACCGAGCTGCGCGAATTCCTGTTCGCGCGCGTCACCCAGCGCGCGGTACGCACCATCGCGCTGAAGGTGTTCCGCCACCTGCACGCGCTGTCGCTGCGCTTCCACCTGAACCGCCAGACCGGCGGCATGACGCGCGATATCGAGCGCGGCACGCGCGGCGTCAGCTCGCTGGTGTCGTATTCCTTGTTTTCGATTTTGCCGACCCTGGTCGAGATCACCCTGGTGCTGGGCTACCTGGGCGCGCGCTACGACAAGTGGTTCTCGATCATCACCGGGGCCGCGCTGGTCACCTACATCACCTTCACCATCGTCGTCACCGAATGGCGCACCCACTTCCGCCGCACGATGAACGAGCTCGATTCGAAGGCCAACACCAAGGCCATCGATTCGCTGATCAACTACGAGACCGTCAAGTACTTCGGCAACGAGGACTACGAAGCCAAGCGCTACGACGCAGGACTGCAGGACTACGAGCGCGCCGCCGTGCGTTCGCAGACCTCGCTGTCCTTCCTGAACTCGGGCCAGTCGCTGATCATCGCCGCCGCCGTCACCGCCATCCTGTGGCGCGCGACCCAGGGCGTGATCGACAAGACCATGACCCTGGGCGACCTGGTGCTGGTGAACTCCTTCATGCTGCAGCTGTACATTCCGCTCAACTTCCTGGGCGTGATCTACCGCGAGATCAAGCAGAGCCTGGCCGACATGGAGCGCCTGTTCGGCCTGCTGGAACAGCACCGCGAAGTGGCCGATTCGCCCGATGCGAAACCGCTGATCACACACGGCGCCCAGGTCGCGTTCTCGCACGTCGAATTCAATTACGACCCCAAGCGCCAGATCCTGTTCGACGTCGACTTCACGATCCCGGCCGGCACCACCACCGCCGTGGTCGGCCACAGCGGCTCGGGCAAGTCGACCCTGTCGCGCCTGCTGTTCCGCTTCTACGACGTGCAGCAGGGCGCGATCAGCATCGACGGCCAGGACATCCGCAAGGTGACCCAGGACTCGCTGCGCCACGCGATCGGCATCGTGCCCCAGGATACGGTGCTGTTCAACGACACCATCGAATACAACATCGCCTACGGCCGCCCCGGCGCCAGCCGCGAGGACATCGTGGCGGCGGCGCGCGCAGCCTCCATCCACGACTTCATCGAAACCCTGCCCGACGGCTATGCGACAATGGTGGGTGAACGCGGCCTGAAGCTGTCCGGCGGCGAGAAGCAGCGGGTCGCGATCGCGCGGACGCTGCTGAAGAATCCGGCGATCCTGATCTTCGACGAAGCGACGTCCGCACTGGATTCCCGCGCGGAGCAGGCGATCCAGGCGCAGCTGAAGGAGATCGCCAGGCAGCGCACCACGCTGGTGATCGCGCACCGCCTGTCGACCATCGCCGACGCGCACCAGATCCTGGTGCTCGACCACGGCCGCATCGTCGAGCGCGGCACGCACGGACAGCTGATCGCGCAGAACGGCTTGTATAAACAGATGTGGGACCGGCAGCTGGCAAGGCAGGACGAAGACCTGGCATCAAAGCCCCTGGCCCTCGAACAGGATTAAGAAAGACAAAACATGGAAAACCAGATCGTCGAGATCGACATGAAGGAGGTCGGCCACGGCAATCCGGCCTGGATCGCCGCGCTCGAAGCGGGGAAGGTGCTGTACTTCCCGAACTTCGGCGAGCACGGTTTCGCGCCGCAGAAGGAAGAGCTGGCGCTGTTCCGCGAAGACATCCGCGACCCCAAGATCCGCAACATCAGCCTCGACCCTGCCGGCAAGCTGAAAGGCGTGATCGGCGACGAAGCCACCCAGGCGCTGGCCGCCGGCATGATCGGCCGCTTTCGCGCCCAGGCCGAGGGCCTGCTGGGCAACCTGGTGCCGCGCTACAGCGAGCACCTGCGCCGCGGTTCCGTCAGCTTCCGTCCGTCGAAGGTCGAGACCCGGGTCCAGTCCTGGCGCGCCGACGACCGCCGCCTGCACGTCGACGCCTTCCCCTCGCGTCCGAACCGCGGCGAGCGCCTGCTGCGCGTGTTCACCAACGTGAACCTGGAAGGCGTGCCGCGCGTGTGGCGCGTGGGCGAGCCGTTCGAAGACGTCGCCCGCCGCTTCCTGCCGGGCGTGAAGAAGTACGTGCCCTGGCAGGCCAGCCTGCTCAACGCGCTGCACGTGACCAAGTCGCTGCGCAGCGAATACGACCACCTGATGCTGCAGCTGCACGATTCCATGAAGGCCGACCTCGACTACCAGAAGAACGCGCCGCAGGTCACCTTCGGCTTCCCGCCAGGCTGCGCCTGGGTGTGCTTCTCGGACCAGGCCTCGCACTCGGTGATGTCGGGCCAGTACATGCTGGAGCACACCTTGCAGCTGTCGCCGATGCAGCAGTACGACAAGGAATCGAGCCCGTTGGCGATTTTGACCCGCCTGCAGGGCCACGCCTTGATTTAAGCGTTTGCGCGGGCACGCCGTGCCCACGCGCATGCGGTTCAAATGAGCAGCAATTCTTTTCCGCGCGCCCGCACGATGTCCGTGATCCGCGCGGCGGCCGGCGACAGATAAGCGTTCTTTCGATAGGTGAGGCCAAGACGGCGCTGCATCTGGGTTTCGGCTAGTTCCACCTCGCGCACCCGGGCCCTGCCCGCGACCAGATTCAAACGCGACACGAATCCCAGTAGCGGCGACCGCTCGAGAATCGGCAGGATCGAGTTCAGCACGTTCGATGCGATCTGCACCTGCGGCCGCGGAAGGCCATGCCGGTCGAAGGTCTGGTCGATCCATTGGCGCGACGCGACCGTCGTGGCAGGCAGCATCCACTTGTAGTCCAGCAGACCGGCAAGCGTTGCCGGCGCGTCGAACACGGGATGGTCCTGGCTCGCCATCACGACCATGGTGTCTTCCGCGATCTGCTCGCACACGATGTCCACATCGTTTTCCATCATGGGACCGACCACCAGGTCGACATCGCCGTCGCGCAGGCTCGACAGCAGATTGTCGTTCATGCCCACCGCCAGGTTGACGGTGATCTCCGGCGCCTCTGCCAGCAGTTGTTCGAACACGGCAGGCATCAGGTGCTCGGCCACCGTCGGCACGCAGCCAATGCGCACCGTCCCCTGCAAACCGCCCGCATAGTCCTGCATCTCGCGCGCCGTCTCCTCGACCATGATCGCCATCTGCCGCGTGCGCCGCACCAGCACCTCGCCGGCGACGGTCAGCCGCATGCCGCGCCCATCCTTTTCGAACAGCTTGGCGCCCAGGTCCTCTTCCAGCCTGTCGATGCATTTGGTCAGCGCAGGCTGGGTCCGGTGCAGGCGTTCGGCGGCCCGTCCCAGGTTGCCTTCCTCGGCGATCACTTCGAAATATTTCAGGTCGCGGAAGTCCATCGATATATTCCCAAAAGTTTAAGAATTCGAAAAATAAGTGAATATACATTATAGATCGTGCTTCCTATACTCGGCTCATACAAGAACTGCCTGACAAACAGGCAGCCGCATCGGAGGAGACATCCATGGCATCCCGCATCCCGGGTGCCGTCCTGCGTCCGTTCCTCCCCGTGGCTGCCTCCACCCTACGACGAGGAACCACCATGAGCCATTCCACCCCACCCGACGTCATCCGCGACATCGAGCGCATCGATCCGGAACTGGTCGCGCGCGCCGCCCAGTACCCGTCTTCCATCCTGGCCGACGTCGCCGGCCGCCGCGGCGCCCTGAGCAGCCGCATCGCGCCGCTGGCGCCGAGCATGCGCCTGGCCGGTCCGGCCATCACCGTCGAAGTGCGCCCCGGTGACAACCTGATGATCCACGCCGCGATGGCGATCGCCAAGCCGGGCGACGTGCTGGTCATCGACGGCAAGGGCGACGATACCAGCGCCCTGCTGGGCGAGATCATGGTCAGCCAGTGCATGGCGATCGGCATCGCCGGCATCGTCGTCTACGGCGCCGTGCGCGACACCGAGGCGATCCGCGCGCTGGGCTTCCCGCTGTACGCCACCGGCGCGAATCCGAACGGCCCGACCAAGCAGGTGCCGGGCCGGATCAACTGGCCGATTGCGGTGGGCGGCGTGACGGTGCGCCCGGGCGACCTGGTGGTGGGCGATGCCGACGGCATCGTCGTCGTCGAGCCGGTCAAGGTGCCGGCCGTGCTGGATGCGGCCAGACAGAAGCTGGCCGATGAAACCGCGCGCATCGAAGGCATCCGCAGCGGCGCCCAGCTGCGCCCGGCCTGGCTCGACGCCGCGCTGCGCAAGGCCGGCGTGCTGGCCGAAGGAGAAACGCTGTGAGCGCCGTCCTCAAGGAAGAGCCGAAGCGCGCTCATGTGCGTGATGTGGTGCTGGTGACCGGCGCCGACCTGGCCGATAAAGCGGTCGAGCTGCTGTCGGCTTATGAACTGGTCTATGCCGGCAAGACGCCGACCGAGGACGAGCTGGTTGCCCTGTGCCGCCAGCACCAGCCGGTAGCGATCATCGTGCGCTACGGCCGCATCACCGAGCGCGTGATCGAGGCCTGCGCCCGCCTGCGCGTGATCTCCAAGCACGGCTCCGGCACCGACACCATCGACAAGGAAGCGGCGGCCAGCCGCGGCATCGCCGTCAAGGCGGCGGTCGGCGCCAACGCGGCCGCCGTGGCGGAACACGCCTGGGCGCTGATCTTCGCCTGCGCCAAGGACCTGCCGCTGCTGGACCGCCGCATGCACGACGGCCACTGGGACAAGGCCACCCACAAGAGCCTGGAACTGAAGGGCCGCACACTCGGCCTGGTGGGCCTGGGCGCGATCGGCGCGCGCGTGGCCACCGTCGGCGGCGCACTGGGCATGCGTGTCATCGCGCACGACCCGTTCGCGCAAACGGCGCCGGATGGCGTCAGCCTGCTGCCGCTGGCGGACGTGATCGCACAGTCGGACGTGCTGTCCCTGCATTGCCCGCTCACGAAGGACAACGCCAACATGCTGAACGCGCAGACGCTGGCCACCATGCGTCCCGGCGCCATCGTCGTCAACACCGCGCGCGGCGGCCTGATCGACGAAGCGGCGCTGGCCGAGGCCCTGCGCAGCGGCGCCCTGCGCGCGGCGGGACTGGACAGCTTCCAGGTCGAACCCTTCACCCCCGGCCACCCCTTCACCGGGATTCCGAACGCCATCCTGTCGCCGCACATCGGCGGCGTGACCGGCGATGCCTACGTCGGCATGGGCACGGCGGCGGCGGGCAACGTGCTGGCGGTCCTGGAACGGCAAGCCTGACGTCGGACAAAAACCACAGGCGCGCACCAAGACGCGCTTTAACGATTACAGTAACGGAGACGACATGAGCGATATCGATACCACTTCACGCATCGAAGCCGAGACCATGCGCAAGGTCACCTGGCGCATCATCCCCTTCCTGACAGTCTGCTATCTGCTGGCCCTGATCGACCGCGGGAATATCGGCATGGCTGCCCTGCAAATGAACGACGACCTTGGCATCACCAAGAAGGTGTTCGGATTTGCCGGCAGCCTGTTCTTCATTGCCTACTTCCTGTTCGAAGTGCCCAGCAACCTCGCGCTGCAGAAGTTCGGCGCACGCAAGTGGATTGCGCGGATCATGATCACCTGGGGGCTGGTTTCAAGCGGGATGGCCTTCGTCCAGGGCCAGAATTCGCTGTTCGTGATGCGCTTCCTGCTCGGCGCCGCCGAAGCCGGCTTCTTCCCGGGTGTGGTGCTCTACCTGACCTACTGGTTCCCCGCCGCCTACCGCGCGCGCATGGTCGCCCTGTTCATGGTGGCCGTACCGATGGGCAGCTTCATCGGTTCTCCGCTGTCCGGACTGCTGCTGCAGGCCGACGGCCTGCTCGGCATGCGCGGATGGCACTGGCTGTTCATCATCGAGGGCCTGCCCACGGTCCTGCTGGGTATCGCTTGCCTGTTCTTCCTGACCGACCGCCCGCAACAGGCCAAATGGCTGAGCGCCGAACAGCGCGGCTGGCTGGTCGCTCGCCTCGAAAATGAGCGCCAGGACAAGAAGGCCGTCGAGCACCCGTCGATCTGGAAGCTCTTCCGCAGCAAGGAAGTGCTGGGCATGGCGCTGGTCTGCTCGGCCGCATCGGCTGCCGGCACGGTGCTCGGCGTGTGGCAGCCGCAGCTGCTCAAGTCCTTCGGCCTGACCGTCATGCAGACCGGTCTCGTCAATTCGGTGCCCTATGTGATTGCCGCGGTACTGATGATCCTGTGGGGCCGCCATTCGGACAAGACCGCGGAACGCCGCTGGCACACCGCGATCCCGCTGGCCCTGATCGCCGGCGGCATGCTGGGCACCCTGGTGACCGGCTCCCTCGCGCCGACCGTGTTCCTGCTGTCCTGCATCCTGGTCGGCGCCTACTCGTTCAAGGGACCGTTCTGGGCCCTGAGCTCCACCTGGATCGCGCCCTCGTCGGCGGCGGCCGGCCTGGCCGGCATCAATGCCGCCTCGAACCTGATCGGCGGCGGCCTGATGGTCAACGCCTACGGCTGGATCAAGGAAGAAACCGGCAGTTATGCCCTGGCCTTGTTGCCGGTCGCCGGCTTGACCGTGGCCAGCATCATCATGCTCCTCGTCCTGAGCAGCGGCGCCAGCCAGGCGGCGCGCAAGGCGGCGGCCAAGGCAACCGCCTAAATCCCGCATCACCCCTCCGTAGTTTTTCATCGGCACCGGCCGAGGGCAGCCCACGCCCTCGGCCACCATAAATCCATCAATAACGAGACAATGAAAACCCAAGCTACCCTGATGCTGGCCCTCGCGGCCCTGTTCCCGGCCGCCGCATTCGCCCAGGCCAGCGTGACCGTCTACGGCTCCGTCGATGCCGGATTGCGCTACCAGACCAATGTCGATGCCGAAGGCCACGGCATGTGGACGACGAGCTCCGGCAATTACTACTCGAACCGGCTGGGCTTTCGCGGCGTCGAGCAGCTCGGCAATGGGCTGAACGCGCACTTCCAGCTGGAGAGCGGCTTCAACAGCAAGACCGGCGCCCTGGACAACACCAACAACGTCCTGTTCAACCGTACCGCCGCGGTCGGCCTGGGCGGCAGCTGGGGTTCGATCGACATCGGCCACCTGTACACGATCGGCTTCCGGACCGAGAAATTCCTCGACCCCTTCGACCATCACTACACGCCCATCGTGCCGCTGTCCTCGGGCGCCGGCACCAGCTTGCCGGCGGCGGCGAAAACGGCCGGCCTGAGCGCATCGTCGTCGTCCGGCACCCGCTTCAACAACGACGTCCAGTACACCGGGACCTTCGATGGCCTGATCCTGCGCGCCGAATACGCGCCGGGCGAAGTCGCGGGAGATGCCGGGAAGGGGACGGCGAAGGCGGTGGGCTTCAGCTACGCCAAGGGGATGCTGCTGGCGGCGGGCGCCTGGACGGACAAGCAGACCACCACCGGCTTCGACAATCACGCCTTCGTGGTCGGCGGCGGCGTCGAGGTCGGTGCCTTCACCGTCAAGGCCGGCCTGTCGCGCGAACGCCAGGAGACCGCGAGCGCGGGCAGCTACCAGCTGGAGACGCGCTTCGGCGGCGTCAACTACCAGGTCAACCAGCCGGTGGAAGTCACCGCGGCCTTCTATCGCTCGGACTACGACAGCCGCACGGGCGGCGGCCGGCGCGACCTGACCCTGGTGGGCGCGGCGTACCACTTTTCGAAGCTGACCAACCTGTATGCGGAGGTCGACTTCAACCGCTACGACGGCGCCCTGGTGCCGTCGACGAAGCAGACCTCCCAGCGCGCGGTGCAGCTGGGCGTGATGAAGATGTTCTGAGGTCCGGGGAGGGCGTCCAGGCCTCAGGCCGCCGGCCGTAGCGAGGCCGGCGGCGTGATCGGCAGCCGGATGGTGAAGGTCGTCCCGACCTCGGGCGTGGAGGCGACTTCGATGCGCCCGCCGTGCTTGTTGATGACGCTGTAGGACAGCGACAAGCCCAGTCCCGTGCCGCTGCCGACCGGTTTGGTGGTGAAGAAGGGTTCGAAGATGCGGTTCATGTTCTGCGCCGGGATGCCGCAGCCGGTGTCGCTGATCGCCACCCACACCCAGTCGCCGTCGACCCCGGTGGCGATGGTGATCACGCCGCGCTCGCGAATCGCCTGGGCGGCGTTGACGAGCAGGTTCATGAACACCTGGTTCAGTTGCGAGGCCAGGCACTTCACTTCGGGCAGCTCGCCATAGCGCCGCTCGACGGTGGCCTTGTACTTGATCTCGTTGGCGACGATGGTCAGGGTCGTCTCGAGTCCGGTGTGCAGGTCGGCGAAATGCCAGTCGGTTTCGCCCATGTGCGAAAAGTCCTTGAGCGACTGTACGATGTCCCGGACCCGCTTGAGTCCATCCAGCGACTCGTTCACCAGGTCGCCGATGTCTTCCTGCAGGAAGGCGAGATCCGCCTCGCGGTTGATCGCGTCGATGCGCGCCGCCAGCGCCGTCCCGGGCGCGGCCTGCATCACCGCTTCGTTGGTGGTGCGCACCACCGACAGCAGGGTCGTCACGTAGCGGTTCAGGGTGCTCATGTTCGAGTTGACGAAGCCGATCGGGTTGTTGATCTCGTGGGCGACACCCGCCGCCAGCTGGCCGATCGAGGCCATCTTTTCCGACTGCAGCAGCTGGTCGTGGGCTTCGCGCAGGCGCGTGATCAGTTGTTGCTGTTCCTGCTCCAGCAGCTTGCGCGCGGTGATGTCGCTGAGCGAACCGATCACTTCGAGCGGCGCGCCGCGCGCGTCGCGGATCAGGCGCAGGTGGTCGTGCATCCACAGGTACTCGCCGTTGGCCGCGCGGAAGCGGTATTCGTAGGTGCGTTCGCCTTCCACGAACAGCTGCGCCAGGCTCGAGAAGATGGCCGGGGCGTCGTCCGGGTGGATGTGATCGAACCAGAAATTGGGATCGGCCAGCATCTGCTCGGGGGTATAGCCGAGCACGTTGCGCGCGTTATTGCTCACGAAGGTCATCTTGAAGTCGCCGCTGGGGACGGAGCTGTAGATGATGGCCGGCGTGTTGTCGATCAGGTACTCCAGCCTGACCAGGGGCGAAGCGACGGGCGCAGGCGGCGGGCTGGACGCGAAGGATTCGAATTCTTCAAACTGCATGGCCATGGCGGATCCGGCGGACGGTAAAAGTACGATTCCATTATCGCGGCGAACCATCGATACGGATCGCATTCTTGCTTTTTCCGCATGGCAATATTTTGCTTGTATGGCCGCGATACAACAAAAAAGCCGCCCGAAGGCGGCCTGTCGCTGGCGGGTGCCAGGATCAATAGGTGTAGAACATGCGCTGGATTTCCCTGGTGCTGTTGGTCCTGGTCAGCGCCAGCATCAGCAGGATGCGCGCCTTTTGCGGATTCAGCGTATCCGAGACCACGAAGTCGAGCTGGTCGTCATTGGCTTCGCCGTTGCGCGCCACGATGCCCTGGCCGACGCGGCTGGAACGCACGATGACCACGCCTTTTTCGCGCGCGGCGGAGAGGGCCAGGCGCACCTTGTTCGGCAGGCTGCCGTCGCCCACGCCGGCGTGGACCAGGCCCTTGGCGCCGGCGGCGACGAAGGCGTTGACCGCGGTCGGGCCGACGTTGGCGTAGCTGTAGGCGATTTCCACGGCCGGCAGCGAGCTTAGGTTCGACACGTCGAACTCGGTGTCGACGGTGTGCTTGCGGGTCGAGGCGCGGTAGAAGTGCGGCTGGTTGCCGACCACATAGCCCAGCATGCCCAGCTCAGGCGACTTGAAGGTGTCGGTGGTGGTGGTGTTGGTCTTGGTGACTTCGCGCGCGGCGTTGATCTGGTCGTTCATCACCACCAGCACGCCTTTGCCCACCGCTTCCTGGCTGCCGGCGGTCAGCACGGCGTTGTACAGGTTGATCGGGCCGTCGGCCGAGATCGCGGTCGAGGGACGCATCGCGCCGACCACGACCACCGGCTTCCTGCTCTTCACGACCAGGTCCAGGAAGTAGGCGGTTTCCTCGATGGTGTCGGTACCGTGGGTGATCACGATGCCGTCCACGTTCGGCTGGGCCAGCAGGGCGTTGACGCGCTTGGCCAGGATCAGCCACTGCTCGTTGCCCATGTTCTCGCTGGCGATCTGGAACACCTGCTCGCCGCTCACGTGGGCGACTTTCTGCAGTTCCGGCACCGCCTTGATCAGGGCGTCGACACCGACCGTGGCGGCGGTATAGCCGACCGTGGTGGTGCTGGTGGCGCCGGTGCCGGCGATGGTGCCGCCGGTGGCGAGGATGACCACGTTCGGCAGCCTGGCCGGGGCGGCGGTCTGGGCCTGGGCGGCGAGGGCGAACAGGCAGAGGAAGAGCGCGAACAGATGGCGCGCGGATGTCAGGTAAGTCATGTCATCTCCAAAAATCTGCCGTCGTTCCCGCCTGCGCGGGAAGGACGGCTTAAAAAAAAGGCTTTCCATCGCTGGAAAGCCTTGTCCGGTTCAGTAGCGGTTCAACGCAGCGGCGACGTCGCAATATCCTTGTCGGCCGCCTTCGGGTCGGTCAGCTCGCCTTCCCACTTCGCGACCACGGCGGTGGCGATGCCGTTGCCGATCACGTTGGTGGCCGAGCGCGCCATGTCCAGGAAGTGGTCGATGCCCAGCAGGAGCAGCAGGCCGGCTTCCGGGATGTGGAACTGGTTCAGGGTCGCGGCGATCACCACCAGCGAGGCGCGCGGCACGCCGGCCATGCCCTTCGAGGTCAGCATCAGCACCAGCATCATGGTCAGCTGGGTCGACAGCGGCACTTCGATGCCGTAGGCCTGGGCGATGAAGATGGTGGCGAAGGTGCAGTACATCATCGAGCCATCGAGGTTGAACGAGTAGCCGATCGGCAGCACGAAGGCGGCCAGGCGGTTCTTCACGCCGAAGCGCTCGAGGCCTTCCAGGGTTTTCGGGAAAGCGGCTTCCGACGAGGCGCAGGTGAAGGCCAGGATGGTCGGTTCGCGCAGTTCGCGCAGCAGCTGCAGGATGCGCGGGCCGACGAACAGGATGCCGATCGCGATCAGCACGATCCACAGCAGCGCGATGCCGAGGTAGAACTCGCCCATGAACACACCGTAGGTCGACAGCACGCCGACGCCGCTCTTGGCGATCACGCTGGCGACCGCCGCGAACACCGCGACCGGCGCGAAGTTCATGACGTAGCCGGTCACTTTCAGCATCACGTGGGCGGCGCCGTCGATGGCGTCGATCAGCGGGGTGGCGCGCGCGCCCACGGCGGCGGCGCCGGTGCCGAAGAAGATCGAGAAGATCACGATCTGCAGGATCTCGTTCTTGGCCATGCCGTCGGCGATCGAGGTCGGCACCAGGTGGGTGATGAATTCCTTGAGCGTCAGGCCGGTCACGGCGATGCCCGAGGATTCGGTCACGGCCGGCAGGTGGCCGGCGGCGGCCATCGCGTCGCCCGGACGGAACAGGTTCACCAGGATCAGGCCCAGGGTCAGCGACAGGATCGAGGCGATGATGAACCAGCCCAGCGCCTTGACGCCGATACGGCCCACCTCGGAGGCGTCGCCCATCTTGGCGATGCCGACCACCAGGGTCGAGAACACCAGCGGCGCGATGATCATCTTGATCAGGCGGAGGAAGAGGGTGGTCACCAGCGACAGCGTGTCGGCGAAGCCGGCGGCATTTTCCAGGTAATTGTGTGCGAAGTAGCCGACGGCGATACCAAGCACCAGCCCCACGAGGATGTAAGTGGTCAGGCGATTACGATTATTCATAGGCTTCCTTCTGGTGGTGGCGGCGCAACGGAAAACAGGGAGATCGTCCGTCCTGTTCTCGCAGGCTTTTCTGGCACGGTACTGACAATCTTGGCAAGTTCCGCAGTATCCTAGGGGCCGATGGTGCTGTCAAGCACGCCCAACGCACACAACTATATGATTGAAATAGACAATGTCAGCAAGTGGTACGGCAGCTTCCAGGTCCTCGGCGATTGCAGCACGCGGGTGGCGCGCGGCGACGTGGTGGTGGTCTGCGGCCCCTCGGGTTCCGGCAAATCGACCCTGATCAAGACCGTCAACGGCCTCGAGCCCTTCCAGCAGGGCAGCATCCACGTCGACGGCACCTCGGTCGGCGATCCCGCCACCCGGCTGCCGGCGCTGCGCGCGCGGATCGGCATGGTGTTCCAGAACTTCGAGCTGTTCCCCCACCTGTCGGTGCGCGACAACCTGAACCTGGCCCAGATGAAGGTGCTGAAGCGTTCGCGCGAGGAAGCGACCGCCAACGGCCTGAAATACCTGGAGCGGGTCGGCCTGCTGGCGCACCAGGACAAGTTCCCCAGCCAGCTCTCGGGCGGCCAGCAGCAGCGCGTGGCGATCGCGCGCGCGCTGGCGATGGATCCGGTGGCGATGCTGTTCGACGAGCCGACTTCCGCCCTCGATCCGGAGATGGTGGGCGAGGTGCTGGACGTGATGACGGGCCTGGCCCAGGACGGCATGACCATGATGGTGGTGACCCACGAAATGGGATTCGCGCGCCGGGTGGCCGACCGCATCCTGTTCATGGACCACGGCCGCATCGTCGAGGAAAGCGCGAAGGACGATTTCTTCGACTCCCCGAAGTCGGAGCGGGCGCGCGAATTCCTCGCGCGGATCATCCACTGACTAGAGCGCGCCGGCGCCGCGGCACAGCGCCAGCAGCGCCTCGATGCCCTCGGTGCGGTACTTCTGCCGGTGCAGCACGATGTGCAGCGGCCGCACCAGGCGCAGGAAGGGCGTTTCCACCAGCGCCAGGCTGCCGCGTTCGACCTCGCCGGCCAGGGTGGTCGAGGACAGGCAGGAGATCCCGATCCCGCTTTCCACCGCCCGCTTGATCGCCTCGGTGCCGCCCAGCTCCATCGCCAGCGCGATCTCGCCCAGCTGGCCGGTGAGCAGCTGCTCGACCACCTCGCGGGTGCCCGAGCCGCGCTCGCGCAGGATCCAGCGCGCACGCCGCAAGGCCTCGATGCTGGCGCCGCCCGGCCGGGCCAGCGGATCGTCCGGGCGCACGCACACCGCCAGCTGGTCTTCGCGCCAGGCGATGGATTCGATGTCCGCATGCAGGCAGGGCCCTTCGACGAAGCCGATGTCGATCTCGAAGCGCAGCAGCGCGTCCAGCACCTGCTGGGTATTGCCGACGTCCAGCCGCAGCTGGCTGCCAGGCCGCGCCGCCTGGAATTGTCCGATCAGGCGCGGCAGCAGGTAGTTGCCGATGGTGGAGCTGGCGCCCAGGCGCAGGTTCACCGCCCGTCCGCCTTCATGGAACAGCTGCTCCATCTCCGCCGCCCGCTCGACCATCTCGACCGCCTTCGGATACAGCACGCGGCCGTCGCCGTTCAGCGCGAGGCGCTTGCCGACCCGGTCGAACAGCCGGGTGCCGAGCTGGCGTTCGAAATCGGCCAGGGCCATGCTGGCCGCCGACTGGGTCAGGCCGATCGCGGCGGCGGCCTGGGTCACGCTGCCTTTGCGGGCGGTGGCGACGAAGACTTCGAACTGCCTGAGGGTCGTGTGGAGCATTGCTTATCAGTTATGCTGATTAATCATATCAATATAACTTGTTTTTCTTATGTATGGGAAATGTTTAACCTGCATGGGTACAACAGGAGAAACCCATGCTTCACCCATCCCGCCCTTGTCTTCCCTACGTCCGCGGCCTCGCGCTGGCGGCGCTGATTGCCGCGTTGGCGATGTGGGGCGCCGGGCTGCCGGTATTCCAGCGCCTCGGCCTCAGCGCGCTGACCCTGGCCATCGTCGCCGGCATCGTGCTCGGCAACACGGTCTTCCCGCGCATCGCGCCCTTCAGCCAGGAGGGCGTCGACTTCGCCCGCAACCGCCTGCTGCGCCTGGGGATCGTGCTGTACGGCTTTCGCATCACCTTCCAGCAGATCGGCCACATCGGCTGGGCAGGCGTGCTGATCGACGCGCTGGTGATCGTCGCCACCTTCACCCTGGCCGTGCAATTGGGCACCCGGGCGTTCGGGCTGGACCGCCAGACCGCGATGCTGATCGGCGCCGGCAGCGCGATCTGCGGCGCCGCCGCCGTGATGGCGGCCGAGCCGGTGGTGCGCGGCCAGGCGCACAAGGTGTCGGTGGCGGTGGCGACCGTCGTCGTGTTCGGCACCCTGTCGATGTTCGTGTATCCGCTGCTGTATCCCTGGCTGCAGCTGTCCGAGACCGCCTATGGCCTGTATGCCGGTTCGACCATCCACGAGGTGGCCCAGGTGGTGGTGGCCGGACGCGCCGTCAGCGAAGCCGCGGCCTCGAGCGCCGTGATCGAGAAGATGCTGCGGGTGATGATGCTGGCGCCCTTCCTGGTCGTACTCGGCAGCCGCCTCGGCGCCGAAGAAGGCAGCGACGCTGGCGCCGGACGCCGCATCACGATCCCCTGGTTCGCGCTGGTGTTCGTCGGCGCCAGCGGCCTGAATTCGCTGCAATTGCTGCCGGCCGGCCTGGTCGACGCCATCCTGCAGCTCGACACCGTGCTGCTGGCGATGGCGATGGCGGCCCTTGGCCTGCGCACCCACGTCGGCGCGATCCGCCAGGCGGGCGTCAAGCCGATCCTGCTGGCCAGCGTGTTGTTCCTGTTCCTGGTCGTGGGCGGCTACCTGATCAACCGCCTCGTGGCGCTGATCGCCTGATTCAGCGGCGGCCTTCGACGACGGGACTGGACAGGGTTCCCAGGAAGGCTGCCAGGTCGCGCACTTCGCTGTCGCTCAGGCGCAGCGGTTTCAGTTCGCTGTGCCCGGCGGCGGCGGCCGGCGCGCGGCGGTAATGCTCGACCACCTCGCCCAGCGAGGCCAGCTGGCCCGCGTGCATGTACGGCGCCCGCGCTGCCGCATTGCGCAGGCCGGGCACCTTGAAGGCGCCGTCCAGCGCGTGGTCGTCGGCGGACAGGAAGCGCAGCTCCTCGCACTGTTCCGGCTTGGCGTCGCTATAGGGGCCGAGGCAGTTGAATTCGTCCTTCAGGAGTTGCGCCAGCGCCGGGCCGCGGCCGAAGTCCGGCTTGCCCGGCGTGCGCGGGGCGATGCCGGTGTTGTGGAACTGCTGGTCGCTGAACAGCGGGCCGTTGTGGCAGGTCACGCATTGCGCCTTGCCGATGAACAGGCGCAGGCCGTTCTTTTCCTGTGCACTCAGGCGCTGGGATGCTGCCGGATCGGCGCGCAGCACGTCCTCGCGCAGTAAATCTTCGATATAGCCATCGAGCCGCGACTCGCCATAGTGCAGGGTCTTCTCGTAGGCGGCGATCGCCTTGCCGAGGTTGGCGAACACGCGCGACACCGCGCGCCGGTCGTCCTCGCTCATCGCGGCCCAGGCGGCGCGCTGCGCCGGCGTGCCCAGCGGACCGCCTTCTTGCGGCAGCCGGCCCAGGTCCGGCATGGGACCGAACAGCGCTTCGTACTGGGCGCGGTAGTGGGCGCGCACCAGGTGGGCATAGGCCAGGCGGGTGCCGCCGTGCTCAAGCTGGTCTTCGAGCGGACCGAGGGCCTGCGACCACAGGCTGTCCTTGCGGCCGTCCCAGAAAGTGAAGGGCGCATGGCCGGCTTCGGCCAGCGGCATCGTGCGGCGCCGGCCGGTGCCGACGCCTTGTCCCAGCGGCCGGCCATCCTGGAACTGCCTGTCCGGCTGGTGGCAGCTGGCGCAGGACACCGCGCCGTTGCGGCTGAAGCGGGTGTCGGCGAACACCTGCTTCCCGAGCCGCACGGCGTCCGCCCTGGCCTCGACCGCATTCGAGGGGTCTGGCGCCGGCGGCGCCAGTTGGCTCAGCCTGAGCGTGGACAGGATCTGCAGTTCGCCGTCGCTCCAGCCATCGCGGCCGGCCGAGGTGAATCCGGCCAGCGCGGCGCCCGTGGCGAGCAGGGCGGCCAGCGCCAGCAGGAGCTTGCGGAAAGGCGCTTTCACGGCAGGCCTCAGCGCGTCGCCAGCCGCCCGCCGCGGCCGTCGACGATGGTGTTGAAGGTGACGGTGTCGCTGCCCGCCGCGCCGTCGATCTTCAGCTTGATCTCCCACCAGCCGGTCATGCTGAACTTCATGCCTTCCATCAGGTAGCGGCCGGCGCCGAGCTGGCGGGTGACGCGCGGCCGCGTCGGCAGGCCGTGGCCGTGCTGGGGCATGCCGCCGTCGACCGCGATGTTCAGGCCGTCGACGGGCTGGCCGGACGGCGAGCTGACGTCGACTTCCCAGGCGTGGATGCGGTTCAGGTCGGCCGGGCCGTCGACCGGACGGATGTCGACCACGTAGCGCTGCCTGGCGGTGGTCCGGTGCGTGGACAGGTCCAGGTCGCTTGGCGGCGACATGCAGCCCGCCAGGAAGGACAGCGACAGGAAGGCCAGCAGCGGCAGGATTTTCTTGGTAACCATGATGTGCTTTCAAAAGTGAGGTGGATAGGAGCACTCACTTTCAAGCTTCCAATTATTGGAAGGTCAAGCACTTCATTCAATATTTTTTATGATGAGGCTGATGCCGCCGATGACCAGCACTCCCCAGATCGCCTGCACCACGCGCGCCGCCGGCAGCCGGCTGTGCAGGTGGTTGCCGAGCCACAGCCCGCCCATCGCGAACGGGAACAGGAGTGCCGCCAGTACCAGCAGCGCATGGTTGCGATACAGCCCGGCGCTCGAGAACAGGGCCAGGCGCGCCAAACCGCTGAAGAAGATCACGCCGCTGATGGTGGCGCGCAGCACCAGTTTGTCGCGCAGGCGGCGCGTCAGGTAGATCGTGTAGAAGGGGCCGCCGGTGCCGAACATGGCGGTGAACATGCCGCCCACCACGCCGAAGGGCAGGACCCAGGCGGCGCCGAGCGGCTTGGGCGGATGCCGCAGCAGCAGGCTCCAGGCCGAATAGCAGAGGATGAAGGCGCCCAGCACCACCAGCAGCACGCGCTCCGGCGCCCGCACCAGCGCGAACACGCCCAGGCCCATCCCGGCCAGCATGAAGGGAATCAGGCGCAGCACTTCGCGGCGCTCGATCGTCTTCAGGTTCTTCAGGCCCAGCAGCAGGCCGGCACTCAGGTCGAACACCAGCATCAGCGGTACCGCCATGCGCAGCGGGATCAGTTGCACCAGCAGCGGCATCGCCGTGACCGAGGAGCCGAAGCCGGTCAGGCCGAACACGGTGTAGGCGAAGACGATGATGAGCGCCAGCGGCGCGACCGTGCCGAAATCGAGATCCATGCCGATAGTCGAATACGAAGTTGCTAAATCAGATATCCAAATTTTATCTTCTTCTATCGATTTAGTTCTTTTAGGAAACGTATCGTGCGCATCCACGTAGCGGCGCGTGCCCGTTGGGGTGGCTGCTAGTAAAATGTCGGGGTTCGCAATCCGAGAGCCGCCATGTCCATCATCGAATCCCCCGACACCATCACCCTCATCCGCCCCGACGACTGGCACCTGCACCTACGCGACGGCGCGCATATGGCCAGCGTGCTGCCGCACACCGCGCGCCAGTTCGCCCGCGCGATCGTCATGCCGAACCTGAAGCCGCCGGTCACCACCGCTGCCGACGCAGCCGCCTACCGCGACCGCATCCTGGCCGCGCTGCCGGAAAGCATGCAGTTCGAGCCGCTGATGACCCTGTACCTGACCGACAACACGGACCCGGACGAGATCCGCCGCGCCCAGGACACCGGCTTCATCCACGCCGTCAAGCTCTACCCGGCCGGCGCCACCACCAATTCGGCGGCCGGCGTGACCGACCTGCGCAAGTGCTACAAGACCCTCGAGGTGATGCAGGAAGTCGACATGCCGCTGCTGGTGCACGGCGAAGTGACCAACCATGACATCGACCTGTTCGACCGCGAAGCCGTGTTCATCGAACGCGTGATGCGCCCGCTGCGCCGCGACTTCCCGGAACTGAAGATCGTGTTCGAGCACATCACCACGCGCGACGCCGCCCAGTACGTGGCCGAGGCCGAAGGCCCGATCGCGGCCACCATCACGGCCCATCACCTGCTGTACAACCGCAACGAGATCTTCAAGGGCGGCATCAACCCGCACTACTACTGCCTGCCGGTGCTCAAGCGCGAAGAACACCGCCTGGCGCTGGTGACGGCCGCCACCAGCGGCGACGAGCGCTTCTTCCTCGGCACCGACTCGGCCCCGCACGCCGTGCACGCCAAGGAAAGCGCCTGCGGCTGCGCCGGCTGCTATACCGCCCTGCACGCGATGGAGCTGTACGCCACCGCCTTCGAACAGGCCGGCGCACTCGACAAGCTGGAGGCTTTCGCCAGCCTGAACGGCCCGAACTTCTACGGCCTGCCGGTCAACGAGGGCAGCATCACCCTCAAGCGCGAAGCCTGGACCATCCCGCCGAGCGTGCCGATGGGCGAAACCCAGCTGGTGCCGCTCGACGCCGGCCAGCAGCTCCACTGGAAGATGCTGTAAGCAGGAATGTTCGAGGAGATCGAGCAGATCGAGTGGGCGCACCCCTGGTATGACGCGGTGCGCCCCGCCTTCGACAGCCTGGAGCCGGCCGCGGGTCCGGCCGATCGTTTCATCGACCGCTTCAATGCGAATGCGGCCCGCCTCCAGCTGCAGAACCACCGCGGCCAGCCTGTGCGCTTCGTGCCACAGGCCGCGCTGCCGCCCGACACCGCCTACGAAGAATTCATTGGCGCCACCGGCTGCGTGCCGACGCGCGAGAACCTGCACGACTTCTTCAACGGCCTGGTGTGGCAGACCTTCCCGCTCATCAAGCGCGAGCTGAACGCGCTGCAGGCGGCCCAGATCGCCGCCGCCGGCATCAAGCAGTCGCGCGGACCGGCGCGCGATGCCGCCACCATCTTCGACGAGAACGCCGCCCTGCTGGTGGCGCGTGACACCGGCGACGGCCGCGCCCTGGTCGACGGCCTGCGCGCCCACCAGTGGCACGACACCCTGTACCTGCGGCGCGCCGCGTTCGAGCGCGATGCCGAGGTCTGGCTGTTCGGCCACGCCCTGATGGAAAAGCTGGTGGCGCCACGCAAGGCGATCACGGCGCACACGCGGGTGCTGTTCGCGCCCGACGCCTGGTTCGGCCTGGCCTGGGAGGACCGGCGCGCCTGGATCGACATGCAGGTAGCCGGCCAGCTGTGCACCGAGGGCCTTGCCACGTCCGGCTTCACGCCGCTGCCGGTGCTGGGCGTACCCGGCTGGTGGCCGCAGCAGGACGCGGCGTTTTATCTCGACCAGACCGTATTCCGGCCCAAGCGGCCGGCCAAAGAGCTGACTTAGGAGGAAACATGACTGATGTGGTCCGCTGGGGCATTCTCGGTACCGGGAAGATCGCCAAGGCCTTCGCCAACGCGCTGAAGGATACGCCGGGGGCGGTGCTCGCCGGCGTCGGCTCGCGCAGCCTGCCGGGCGCGCAAGGCTTCGCCGACGAATTCGGCGGCACTGCCTATGGCTCCTACGAGGAGCTGGCGCAGGCGCCTGACGTCGACCTGATCTACGTGGGCACGCCGCATCCCGCCCACGTCGACAACGTGCGCATGGCCCTGAACGCCGGCAAGGGCGTGCTGTGCGAGAAGCCCTTCACCATGAACCGCGCCGAGGCCGAAGAACTGGTGGCGCTGGCGCGTTCGAAAAACCTGTTCCTGATGGAGGCGATGTGGACCCGCTTCATGCCGGCGCTGGCGGAAGTGCGGCGCGTGGTCGACTCCGGCGAGATCGGCAAGGTGACGCAGGTGATCGCCGACCTCGGCTTCAAGGCCGACTTCGGCCATGAACACCGCGTGTTCAATCCGGTGCTGGGCGGCGGCGCGCTGCTCGACCTCGGCATCTATCCGCTGTCGATTGCGGTGGCGCTGCTGGGGCCCGTGGCATCGGTCGCGGCCCAGGCCGAACTGGGTCCCACCGGCGTCGACGAACAGACCGGCTTCGTGCTGCGCCACCGCGACGGCGGCATGTCGATGTGCAGCTGCTCGCTGCGCGCGCGCCTGCCGAGCGAGCTGACGATCGCCGGCGAACGCGGCCACGTGCGCATGAACACCATGTTCCACCGCGCCCAGACGGTGACGGTGGTACGTGCCGACGGCATCGCGCGCACCGTGCCCACGCCTTTTATCGGCAACGGCTATGTGCACGAGGCGATCGAGGCCCAGCGCTGCTGGCAGGCCGGCCTGATCGAGAGCCCCGGCATGACGCATGAAGACACGCTGGCCCTGATGGGCGTAATGGACGAAGTGCGGCGCCAGATCGGCGTGCACTACGCGGCCGACGACAGCGCCGCCAAGGAATAACCAACAAGGAGAAAAACCATGAAACGCGATCCCCGTACCACCAGCCGCATGCGGCGCCTGAATGCCCGCCAGCGCAAGAAGGCGCGCGTCGGCGAATTCAAGGAGCACTGCTTCGACATCGAACTCGTGTTCCACAGCCCGATGCGCGGCGAGCCTTACCACGACTTCATCAACGATTTCTTCGGCTTCCTGGAACAGCGCGGCCTGCTGGGCGGCGGCTTCGGCGGCAAGGAGCCGTTCAGCGAGACCGAAGGCGTGATCGCCAACATCGAGCGCGGTTCGCCCGGCGAGGAAGACCGCGAGGCAGTGGTGCAGTGGCTGCGCGCCCGTCCGGAAGTCGTCGACGCCCGCGCCAGGGACTTCAAGGATGCCTGGCACGGCTACGGCTTCTGATTGCCGCCGATTGTAAGCATTTGTCAGCGCGGTAAGGCTTTGTAAGGAGCGTCAACAGGACAGTGAGGGTCCTCGTTTTAGGGACAAGTGACACGCAAACGACGTGCACTACGAACCCGATAACCCTGAGGACCCTTCATCATGAAAAAGACCATCGCTACCCTGATCGCCGGCCTGTTCGCTACCGCAGCATTCGCAGCACAGACTCCTGCCACCACGACGCCGGCGGCTACCACCCCGGCAGTGGCGAAGGCGGACGTGAAAGAGACCAAGACCGCAGCCAAGGCCGACGTCAAGGCAGAAGTCAAGGAAGCCAAGGCCGATGCCAAGGAAGCCAAGGAAGTCGCCGCCAAGGCCGAGCACAAGGCTGTCCACAAGACCGCCCACAAGACCGCTCACAAGACCAAGAAAGCTGCGCACAAGGACACCACCGTCGCCGCAGCGACCCCGGAAGCTACCGCCACCCCGGCACCGGCTACCAAGTAATCCCTGATTCCGTTTTACGCCCGGCGGCCGATGGCGGCTGCCGCGCGGCTTCCCTGACTACACGAGACAAAACCTGAGGATCGCACCATGAAAAAGACCATCGCTACCCTGATCGCCGGCCTGTTCGCTACCGCAGCATTCGCAGCACAAACTCCTGCCACCACGACCCCGGCGGCTGCCACCCCGGCAGTGGCGAAGGCCGAAGCCAAGCAGGAAAAGCAGGCTGCGAAGGCTGAAGTCAAAGAGACCAAGGCTGCGGCCAAGGCAGACGTCAAGGAAGTCAAGGCCGATGCCAAGGTCGATGCCAAGGCCGAAGTGAAGGAAGCCAAGGCCGACGCCAAGGAAACCAAGGAAGCCGCCAAGGCGGACGTGAAGGTCGCCAAGGCAGAGCACAAGGCCGCCAAGGTCCATCACAAGGCTGCCGCCAAGGCCGAAGCGCACAAGGACACCACTGTTGCTGCCGCTACGCCGGCCAAGTAAGCCTGCCCTTTGTATGTCGTTCCCGGCATTGCCGGGAACGACTTCCCGCTTTCGCGGGAATGGCGTTTACGGGCAGCCGGCGTGACATGCATATCCGGATTTGTTTGACATCGCGAACGGAAGCAATCGATACTTTTCGCTATCCGTTTCCCCGGTGTCCGACAAACGAAAGGAAGCCCCATGCGCCGCCATGCCATCCTGCTCGCCGCCTGCCTGTGCGCAGCCCAGCCCAGCTTCGCGGACCCGGTGCCGGTGCCCGCCGACAAATCCGCCTACGTGGGCGAATGGATCGGCGAGAAGATGCGGCTGAAGATCCAGCAGAACGGCCAGGTCGAATACAAGCGCGACCGGCCGGGCAGGAACGTGGATCTCCACGTCGACCTGCAGGGCTTCAACGGCGACAATTTCGACGTCGGCGTCAGCCTGGTCCGCTCCACCTTCGTGGTCAGCAAGCCGCCGCACCGCGAGGGCGGCAAGTGGAAGATGACGGTGGACGGCGTCGAGCTGACCAAGGTCGATTGAACCCTCAGGCCGCGGCCGGCGCCGACGCCGCCCGGCGCGCGCCGAAGACCACCCAGGCCGCCAGCGCCAGCTCGATCACGTTGGCGGCGCGCTCCACCAGGAATTGCGTCGACCCGGCGGCGTCCTGCACCTTCGAATACATCATGCACAGGTTCAGCGCCATGTGCAGCACCATGCAGAGCCACAGGCTGCCGCTGCGGTAGCGCACGGCGGTGAACATCATGCCGGCGATCGAGGTCACCAGCATCTGCCAGCAGGCGGTCTTCCAGTCGGTGCCCATGAAGCCGTGGATCAGGTGCATGGCGCCGAACAGCAGGCCGTTCAGCACGATGGCGCGCCATACCGGCAGCGACAGCAGCAGCGCGAAGATCACGCCGCGGAACAGCAGTTCCTCGCCGAAGGCGTTGAACAACTGGATCGTGAAGTCGGAGAGGATCTTGCCGCCGTCGGCGCTGCGCAGGCCCCAGGGCAGGAACAGCACGGCGGTCGACAGGCTGGCCAGGAATACCGGTTCCGGACGGATGCGGCCCAGGCCGAGCGCCAGCCGCTTCCACAGCCCGAAGGCATGGGCCAGCACCAGCGGATAGACGATGGTCGAGGCGAAGGCGAGCAGCTTGACCTTGCCGTAGGCTTCGGGCGGAGCCAGGCTGAAGCCGAACTTGAGGATCAGGATCGTCAGCAGGAACTGGCCGACGGCGCAGGCGATGGCGAAGGGAACCGGGGTCTCGTTGTGATAAGTGGTTTGCATGGCGCGTCTCATTGTTGTTGTATTGACGTGCGCACTGTAGGGGATGACGGGAGGGCGGGCGATCCGTTTGCGACAGACGGCAGAAATCGCGGAACAGGCCGTCTTTACAACAGGTGTACATTAGGGCCTACGACAACGTGGAGGAGCATCGAGATGAAAAAACCCATCGCCACCCTGATCGCCGGCCTGTTCGCCACCGCCGCATTCGCCCAGACCACGCCTGCCCCGGCGCCGGGCCAGACCACCACGCCGGATTCGAGCACCTCGCCGGAGGTCGCCAAGGCCGCCGCCGCGCACGATAAAAAAGCCACCAGGGATGCCAGGTCCGAGGCCGGGCAAAAGAAGGACGCTGCGAAGCATGCCGCCGGCAAGGGAAAAGGCAAGAGCAAGCCGACCCGGGCCAAGATCAAGGTCCCGCCCGACAACGGCCATACGAGCAAGGAAGACCCGACCGCCTAGGCTGTTAGACCTTGAGGAACTCTTCCCGTCCGCCCAGCCAGCGCAGCAGGTGGGCGTCGACGACCGCTTCCGCTTCCGGACGGTCGGAGCCCAGCAGCCAGGCGGCGACGTCGCGCGCCTGCTCGACGATCCACTGGTCGGTCTCCAGGTTGGCGAAGCGCAGCATGGCTTCGCCGGACTGGCGCGCGCCGAGGAATTCGCCGGGGCCGCGGATCTCGAGGTCGCGGCGGGCGATCTCGAAGCCGTCGGTGGTCTCGCGCATCGTCATCAGGCGCTGCTTGGCCACCTGGCCGAGCGGGCTCTGATACAGCAGCAGGCACACGCTGGCCGCCGAACCGCGGCCCACGCGTCCGCGCAGCTGGTGCAGCTGCGAGAGGCCGAAGCGCTCGGCGTGCTCGATCACCATCAGCGAGGCGTTCGGCACGTCGACCCCGACCTCGATCACGGTGGTGGCCACCAGCACGTGCACCTCGCCTCTTGAAAAGGCATCCATGATGACCTGCTTTTCCGCCGGCTTCATGCGGCCGTGGACCAGGCCGACCACCAGGTCGGGCAGGGACGCGGCCAGGGTCTCGAAGGTGTCGGTGGCGGTCTGCAGCTGCAGCGCTTCCGACTCTTCGATCAGCGGACAGACCCAGTAGACCTGGCGGCCTTCCAGCGCGGCGGCGTGCACGCGCTCGATCACCTCGTCGCGGCGGTTCTGGTCGATCGCGCGGGTGACGATCGGCGTGCGGCCCGGCGGCAGTTCGTCGATCACGGACACTTCCAGGTCGGCGTAATAGGTCATCGCCAGGGTGCGCGGGATCGGCGTGGCCGACATCATCAACTGGTGCGGCACCAGGCCGTCGCTGCCCTTGTTGCGCAGGGTAAGGCGCTGGCCGACGCCGAAGCGGTGCTGCTCGTCGACCAGCACCAGGCCCAGCTTCGCGAACTGCACCGTATCCTGAATTAATGCGTGGGTGCCGATCACCAGGTTGGCTTCGCCCGATTCCGCCATCTCGCTGGCGATCTGCTTTTCCTTCTTTTTCAGGCTGCCGGTCAGCCAGGCGACCTTCACGCCCAGCGGTTCCATCCAGGCCGCGATCTTGCGGAAGTGCTGCTCGGCCAGGATCTCGGTCGGCGCCATCAGGGCCGCCTGGTAACCGCTGTCGATGGCCTGGGCGGCCGCCAGCGCGGCCACCACGGTCTTGCCGCTGCCGACGTCGCCCTGCAACAGGCGCTGCATCGGGTAGCCTTCGCGCAGGTCCTTGCTGATCTCCTGCACCACGCGCTGCTGCGCGTTGGTTAACTTGAACGGCAGGGCCTCCAGGAAGGCCCCGGACAGCGCGCCGACGCTGGTGAGTTGCGGCGCGCCCTTTTCGCGGCGTGCCTGCTGGGCGCGTTTCAATGACAGCTGCTGGGCCAGCAGTTCGTCGAACTTCACCCGGGTCCAGGCCGGGTGGGTCTTTTCGATCAGCGCGTTCTCGTCGACGTCCGGCGGCGGATAGTGCAGCAGGCGCACCGCCGGCTGGAACTCGGCCAGCGACAGCTTTTCGCGCACCGCGCGCGGCACGGTGTCGGTCCAGTCGACCCGCTTCATGGCATCGGAAATCGCGCGCCGCAGCACGGTCTGCGACAGGCCTTCGCCGGACGGGTAGACCGGGGTCAGGGAGGTCGGCAGGGGCGCGCCCTCGTTGACGACTTTATAAACCGGGTGGACCATCTCGGCGCCGAAGAAGCCGTGGCGCACCTCGCCGCGCGCCCGCACGCGGGTGCCTTCGGCCAGCTGCTGGACCTGGCTGCCGTAGAAATTCATGAAGCGCAGCTGGATGTCCGCGGTCTCGTCGGCGATCGATACCAGCAGCTGCTTGCGCGGTTTATACGTGATTTCGTTTTTGCTGACGATGCCTTCGACCTGCGAGACGTGGCCGCCGCGCAGGCAGGCCTCGCGGATCGGCACGATCTCGGTTTCGTCCTCGTAGCGCATCGGCAGATGCAGCACCAGGTCCATGTCGGTGCGCAGGCCGAGCTTGGCGAGTTTGCTCTCGATGGTCTTCTGAACCGGCGTTGTCGTGGGCTTGGCTGCGGCTTTGTCTTTGGTTGCGGGCATAAAGGCTGGTGTAAAATAGAGGGTTCGCCGCATACGCTTGAGCTTATATTGTAAGGCTCCTGGCACCGTTTTCCCATCATGAGCAGAATCTACTCCCTCTCCGATTTCGATTTCGTCCTGCCGGACGAGCGCATTGCCCAGGTGCCGCTGCCGGATCGCAGCGCTTCGCGCCTGCTGCAGCTCGACGGCGACCGCATCACCGACCGCCATTTCGCCGACATCGTCGACCAGCTTGCCGCTGGCGACGTGCTGGTGATGAACAATACCCGCGTGCTGAAGGCGCGCTTCTTCGGCCAGAAGGAATCCGGCGGCCAGGTCGAGGTGCTGGTCGAGCGCGTGCTCGACAACCGCACCGTGCTGGCCCAGGTCCGCGCGTCCAAGTCGCCCAAGCCGGGCAACCGCATCCGCCTGGCCGACGCCTTCGACGTCACCACCGGCGCGCGCGAAGGCGAATTCTTCACCTTGCATTTTCCAGAAGAAGCGGGCGACGTGTTCGAGCTGATCGAGGCCCACGGCCGCCTGCCGCTGCCGCCCTATATCGCCCACGACGCCGACGAGTTCGACGAGCAGCGTTACCAGACCGTCTATTCGAAGGAGCCGGGCGCCGTCGCCGCGCCGACCGCCGGTCTGCACTTCGACCAGCCGCTGCTGGACAAGCTGGCCGCGAAAGGCGTCACCATCGCCTACGTCACCCTGCACGTGGGCGCCGGCACCTTCCAGCCGGTGCGGGTCGAGAACCTGGCCGAGCACAATATGCACAGCGAGTGGTACACGATCTCGCAGGAGACGGTCGATGCGGTACGCGCCGCCCAGGCCGCAGGCCGCGACGTGGTAGCGGTCGGCACGACCTCGCTGCGCGCGCTGGAGTCGGCTTCCCAGGCCGGCAGCCTGCAGGCCGGCAGCGGCGACACCCGCCTGTTCATCACCCCGGGTTACCAGTTCAAGACGGTGACCCGCCTGATCACGAACTTCCACCTGCCCAAGTCGACCCTGATGATGCTGGTCTCGGCCTTTGCCGGCTACGACGAGATCCGCAAGGCCTATGCGCACGCGATCGCCAGCGAATACCGCTTCTTCAGCTATGGCGATGCGATGCTGCTAACCCGAAAGGCTATGCAGTGATTTCTGTTCCGACGACGCTAGTTCTTGGCGCAGGCGCGAGCATGCCTTATGGATTTCCATCCGGGGCCAAATTGAGGGAGCAATTATGTAACCCGCAATTTATGCTCGCCTTGCAGAAGAATGGCTCGTTCGACGACCGTGAGATTAGCATTTTCTGCGAAGCATTTCTGAAGTCTAGTATGGCTTCTATTGATGCATTTTTGGCTCGCCGAGGCGATCAAAGAGTAATGGAGGGCGGTGCGACATTTGCAGAAATCGGTAAGGCTGGTATCGCAATTTCGTTAATTAGCTGCGAGAATATTCACAATCTCTATAATTTTGATAACCCTGATAATTGGTATCACTATTTGTGGCAATTAATTGGGGATTCACTCGAAGATATCGGGAAAAATAAGCTATCGATTGTCACATTTAACTATGACCGCTCGTTAGAGATGTTTCTTTTGTTGGCGATCAGGCACGCTTTTGGAGTAACTGAAGAGGTTGCAGCAGAGCATCTGAGAAAAATACCAATTATCCACGTGTATGGGAAGATTGGGGAGTTAGCATGCTTCGGCCATGAAGCTGATCGGTGCAGGTCTTATGTTGCTTACCCGAGTGCAAAAGACATAAAAATTGCTGCTGAGGGAATTCGTGTTATTGCCGAGCATAGAGATGATAGTCCGGAGTTTGGTCAGGCGCATAAGGCGCTTATATCTGCTGACAGAATATGTTTTTTAGGCTTTGGTTTTGATGCAACAAACGTCAAACGCTTGAATATTTTTGAAATCCTAAAAAAACGCTTTATTGATTCTGGTTTTTATCATCCAAATGTTTATTCTACGACGATTGGAATGCTTCGATCAGAGCGCGAGCGGGTTCTCAGATTGCTTACTGCAAGTGGCGCAGGGTTTGCTCCGACGATAATTGGACTTCACCGGTATGACTCGCTTAAGGCTAGGATTCAAGCGAACTTGACTGAGGCTGCAGATCAGAAAAATACGAATTATTTGCGCCACACTGGCGTTCTAAATGGATTTGAATAATGCTGGAATTTACCCTTCTCAAAAAAGATACGAGCGGCCTGTCGCATGCGCGCCGCGGCCGCCTGAAACTCAACCACGGCACCATCGAGACCCCGATCTTCATGCCGGTCGGGACCTACGGTTCGGTCAAGGCGATGGACCCGCTTGAACTGAAGGAAGTGGGCTCGCAGATCATCCTCGGTAACACCTTCCACCTGTGGCTGCGCCCGGGCACCGAAGTCATGGACAAGTTCGGCGGCCTGCACGCCTTCATGGGCTGGGACAAGCCGATCCTGACCGACTCCGGCGGCTTCCAGGTGTTCTCGCTGGGCGCGATGCGCAAGATCACGGAAGAGGGCGTGAAGTTCGCCTCGCCGATCGACGGTTCGCGCCAGTTCCTGTCGCCGGAAATCTCGATGCAGATCCAGCGCTCGCTGAATTCGGACATCGTGATGCAGTTCGACGAATGCACCCCGTACGAGATCGACGGCCGTCCGGCCACCGCCGAGGAAGCAGCCAAGTCGATGCGCATGTCGCTGCGCTGGGCCCAGCGCTCGATGAACGAGTTCAAGCGCGGCGAGAACCCGAACGCGCTGTTCGGCATCGTCCAGGGCGGTATGTACGAGCGCCTGCGCGACGAATCGCTGGCGGCCCTGGAAGACATCAACTTCCCGGGCCTGGCGATCGGCGGCCTGTCGGTGGGCGAGCCGAAGGAAGACATGATGCGCATCCTCGAGCACGTCGGCCCGCGCCTGCCCGAGAACAAGCCGCACTACCTGATGGGTGTCGGTACGCCGGAAGACCTGGTGGCCGGCGTGGCCAACGGCGTCGACATGTTCGACTGCGTGATGCCGACCCGGAACGCGCGCAATGGCTGGCTGTTCACCCGTTTCGGCGACCTCAAGATCAAGAACGCGCGTTACAAGGATGACACGGCGCCGCTGGACGAGAGCTGCACCTGCTACTGCTGCAAGAACTTCTCGCGCGCCTACCTGCACCACCTGCACCGCTCGAAAGAGATCCTGGGCGCGCGCCTGAACACCATCCACAACCTGCACTACTACCTGAACCTGATGCAGGAGATCCGTGACGCGATCGATGCGGACAAGTTCCACGAGTTCCGCCTGCAATTCAATAGCGACCGCGCTCGCGGCGTGTAATTCATGCGACGTGGGCACGGGGTGCCCACCCTACAGGTAGCGCAATTGGTAGGGTGGGCACACCGTGCCCACGCACGTCAGCATTAATTTTCAAACAACGTCTTGCAATCAGGCACCCAGCTCCCACATGGCCGGAAACTGGCTGTTGACAGTTTGCGGGTGCTAGAATACAGCGCTTGTTTTTTCACATTCTTATAAATCGGAGTCCTTGTGTTCATTTCCAACGCTTATGCGCAAACCGCCGCCGGCGCCGCCGACCCTGGCATCATGGGCAGCCTCACGACGTTCGCGCCGATCATCATCATGTTCGTGGTCATGTACTTCATCATGATCCGTCCGCAGCAGAAGCGCCAGAAAGAACTGAAGTCGATGATGGATGCGCTGGCCAAGGGCGACGAAGTGATCACCATCGGTGGCGTGCTGGGCCGTGTGTCCAAGGTCACCGAAGGCTATGTCACCATCGAGGTGGCTGCCGGTACCGAAATCGTGGTGCAGAAGAACGCCGTCACCACCCTGCTGCCGAAGGGCACCCTGAAGGCCCTGTAACCAGCCTTGCGGCTTCGGCCGCACGCGCTCAATTCTGAACGCTGGAACATCATGAATCGCTATCCCCTCTGGAAGTACATACTGATCCTCGTGGCGGTGCTGCTGGGCCTCCTGTACACGGCGCCGAACTATTTCGTCGATTCGCCGGCGCTGCAGGTCACCACCTCGAAGGCGACGGTCAAGATCAACAGCGACACCGTGGCCCAGGTGACCGCGGCGCTCAAGCGCGACGGCATTCCGCCGGAAGCCGTGAGCCTCGAAGGTTCGGGTGACACGACCGCCGTGCGGTCGCGCTTCGCGTCCACCGATGCCCAGTTCAAGGCCAAGACCGCCCTCGAGCGCGACCTGAACCGCGACCCGACCGATCCGGACTACATCGTCACCGTCAACCTGGCGAAGAACACCCCGATGTGGATGCAGAAGCTGGGCGCGCAGGCGATGAACCTGGGCCTGGACCTGCGCGGCGGCGTGCACTTCCTGCTGCAGGTGAATTCCAAGGCGGTCCAGGAAAGCCGCATCAAGAACCTGCAAACGACCATCCGCGGCCAGCTGCGCGACAAGAACGTGCGCCACGCCGGCATCGACCGCATCGGCAACCGCATCGAAGTCCGCTTCCGGGACACCGACACCCGTACCCAGGCGCGCAACGTGCTGGCCCAGGATCCGGACCTGACCTTCGCCGATACCACCGACGGTACCGACCTGAAGCTGGTCGTGACCCTGAAGCCGGAAGCGCTGCAGCGTGCCGTGGAGGAGGGCGTGAAGCAGAACATCTCGACCCTGGGCAAGCGTATCAATGAACTCGGCACCACCGAGCCGGTGATCCAGCAGCAGGGCCGCGACCGCATCGTGGTGCAGCTGCCGGGCGTGCAGGACGTGGCCCATGCGAAAGACATCATCGGCCGCACCGCGACCCTGGAATTCCGCACCGTCGACGATACCGTCACCCCGGGCACCGAGCTGAGCGCCGCGGTTCCGCTGAATTCGGAACTGTTCACCACCGGTCCGGGCGCACCGGCCGTGGTGTCGAAGGACGTGTTCCTGGGCGGTGAATCGATCACCAGCGCGACGGCCAGCTTCGACCAGCAGAACCAGCAGCCGGTCGTCAGCATCAGCCTGAACGCCGAAGGCGGCCGCAAGATGCGCCAGATGACCCGCGAGCGCGTCGGCAAGCGCATGGCCGTGCTGCTGCTGGAAAAAGGCAAGTACACCGTGCTGTCGAACGCGACCATCCAGGGCGAATTCGGCGCCTCGTTCCAGATCACCGGCATGCCGTCGGCGGAGAAGGCGGCTGAGCTGGCCCTGCTGCTGCGCTCCGGCGCGCTGTCGGCACCGATGGAATTCGTCGAGGAACGCGTGGTCGGCCCGCAGCTGGGCGCCGAAAACATCACCAAGGGCCTGCACTCGACCGTGTGGGGCTTCGTGGCGATCGCGATCTTCATGATCATCTACTACCAGCTGTTCGGCTTCTTCAGCGTGGTGGCGCTGGCCTGCAACCTGCTGTTCCTGCTGAGCCTACTGTCGATGCTGCAAGTCACGCTGACCCTGCCGGGCATCGCCGCAATCGCGCTGGCGCTGGGTATGGCAATCGACGCCAACGTGCTGATCAACGAGCGCATCCGCGAGGAACTGCGTGCCGGTAACACGCCGCAGGCGGCGATCTCGGCCGGCTTCAGCCACGCCTGGGCGACCATCCTGGACTCGAACGTGACCACCCTGATCGTCGGCGTGGCCCTGCTGGTGTTCGGTTCGGGCGCGGTGCGCGGCTTCGCGGTCGTGCACTGCCTGGGCATCCTGACCTCGATGTTCTCGGCCGTGTTCCTGTCGCGCGGCGTCGTGAACCTGTGGTACGGACGCAAGAAGAAGCTGAGCAAGATCGCCATCGGTACCGTCTGGGAACCGGGCATCACGGCAGCGGGCGCCAAGTCCGCGGCCAAGAAATAAGCAGCGAGGAAAGCCATGGAATTTTTCAAGATTAAACGGGACATCCCGTTCATGCGCCACGCGTTGATCTTCAACGTGATTTCGGCGCTGACCTTCGTTGCCGCGGTGTTCTTCCTGGTGACCCGGCCCCTGCACTACTCGGTCGAGTTCACCGGCGGCACCACCATGGAGCTGCGCTACCCGCACGCGGCGGACCAGGAAAAGATCCGCCACACGCTGGAAAAGATCGGTTATGAGCAGCCCGAGGTGACCAGCTTCGGCACGGCCCAGGACATCATGATGCGCCTGCCGATCCGCAAGGACCTGCCGGGTGCGACCGCCTCGACCACCGTGTTCAACGCCGTTTGCGCGGCCGAGAACGGTACGCCGAAGCAGGTCCAGGAGACCACCGAGAAGGGCGAGAACATTACCCGTACCAGCTGCTTCACCGCGGAGGGCAAGGAAGCCGTGCACCTGCAGCGCGTCGAATTCGTCGGCCCCTCGGTCGGCGACGAACTGGCGCAGAACGGCCTGAACGCGCTGATCATGGTGGTGATCGGCGTGGTGATCTACCTGGCCGTGCGCTTCGAGTGGAAATTCGCGGTGGCGGCGATCGTCGCCAACCTGCACGACGTCGTGATCATCCTGGGCTTCTTCGCCTTCTTCCAGTGGGAATTCTCGCTGACCGTGCTGGCCGCGGTGCTGGCGGTGCTGGGCTACTCCGTCAACGAATCGGTCGTGATCTTCGACCGGATCCGCGAGACCTTCCGCAAGCAGCGCAAGATGAGCGTGACCGAGGTCATCGACCACGCGATCACCAGCACCATCTCGCGTACCATCATCACCCACGGTTGTACCGAGATGATGGTGCTGTCGATGCTGTTCTTCGGCGGCCAAGCCCTGCATTACTTCGCCGTGGCGCTGACGATCGGTATCCTGTTCGGTATCTATTCGTCCGTGTTCGTGGCGGCGGCGATCGCCATGTGGCTGGGCGTCAAGCGCGAAGACCTGATCAAGCCGATCAAGGAACGCGACGAGACCGACGGCGCTGTCGTGTAATCGTCGTCAATACGGAAAAAGCCGCCCGGGCCCTGGCCTCGGCGGCTTTTTGTTTATTTCGTACGATTTCTTCAGGTGTGTGAAACAACGCACAGAGTGTCATCTTACGGCGGCCTTAAGATGGACTCGTCTCTTTCAGGACATCCCTAGTTTTGGACTTCACCCGCTCCGCTGGAGCGGGTTTTTTTTTGCCTAAACGGCATTGCAGAATTATTTCAAGATTTAGATCAAAAAATTTAACAAATGTGAGTTCGCGCACAGAGTGCTCAGGTTCAGGGAACTAAGATGGACTCGTCTCTTTCAGGACATCCCTAGTTTTGGACTTTACCCGCTCCCTGGAGCGGGTTTTTTTTTGGCGCTGTTCGCGCTAGGTGTTGAATCTGCCCAGAGCCGCTCTCAAAAAGGCATCCGCACTGGCGATCCGCCGCCCATCCAGCGCCCAGCGCCAGCCGAAGTAATGGGGCAGATAGCGGCTGGCGACGCCGCGGAAAGGCAGCAGCCAGGCGCGCATCCGGCTGTGGTACGCGTTCACATTTTGGATGTGCAGCGCACCGCGCCTTCGTTCGCCGGCGCTCGCGTTGATGGCCTCATGTGAGATCCCGAGCTCCCGCGCGAATGCCGGATAGGCGGCGTGGCTGTCGGTCACCAGCAGCACGTCGCGCTCCAGCCTTGGCCCCAGGTGTTGCAATAGCTGACGCTTGCTGACGCTTCCCTTGCCGGTCACGGCGTCGATGGTCTGGCCGCTGCGATCGCGCGCGACGAGGATGCACACCTGCTCGTTCGAGATCCCACGCTTTGTCGCCTTGCCGCCGCGCTTTCGTGGTGGACGGCCGAGGCTTCTGGAACCCTTGTGCGATTCGAGCACATACATCTCATCGGCTTCGGCGATACCGCTCAAGCGCTGCGAGCGGTCATCCTTGCTCAAGGCCAGGAAGCGGTGACGCCATCGAAAGCTGGTCGCACTGGCCACGCCGATCTCGCGCGCCGCGCGGCGCACGCTGCGGGAGTCGAGCATGCCGCCGAGGTAGTCGAGCCATTGCCCTTTGTAGCGTAGCCGGGCCAGCGGTGTGCCGCTGAGCAGGTTGAAGGTGCGACGGCAACTGCGGCAGCGGTAGCGCTGCAGTCCATGTGCATGACCGTGACGATAGGGTTTGCTGGCCTGGCAATGCGGGCAAAAGGGTGGTGCAGCGGGCTGTTCGACGATCTCAAGTACGCGGTCGAGGCCGGCCACCGATTGCAGCAGTTCGAGCAGGCGGGCGCGTTGCCGCCGGGTCAAGCTGGTGAGGCGTTGCAGGAACTGCTCGAACTGCCGTGCTTGCATGGCGTCTCCGTCAACGGTTCAGGTCGACATTGGACCGCAGGCTTACGGAAAAGATTCCACACTTGGCGCGAACAGCGCCTTTTTTTTGCCTGCTTATTGCCTGCCGAAAGTCTCAGCCTGGAAACCGCCGAACTGCTGGGACAGTGGGCGCTGCGGCAGGGAGCGGTGGCGGTGCAGGGCATCTACCGTTCGGCGAGCCGCGTGGAACGGCAGCGCGCTCGCGCATGCAGGCCGGCCTGGCGCGGACAAAGCCTTGTTGCGCTTTGGCTGAGGACTTCAGTCCAGCGCCGTTACCAGGCTGCGCACTTCGTCTTCCGATTCCTGCACGATCAGCGCCAGGGTGCCGTCGCCGACCGCGAAGTCGATGGTGGCGCTGGCCTGGGTCGGGCTGAAGCCCGGGCGTTCGAGCAGGGGAGAGGGAACCGGGGCCAGGTCCTTGGCCAGCATCAGGGTGTCGCCCAGGGTTTCCGGCGGCAGGGCGCGCATGCCGTTCCACAAGGCTTCGATCGCATCCGTCACCGGGCCCGGGACGCCCAGCTTGAGCAGGACGCCGCGGCCGATCTCGATCTGGCCGTGCTCGATCCATTCGTCGGCGCCGCCGTCCAGCAGGCCGGGGAACTCGCCTGCCCGCGACAGCAGGTAGAAGCCGCCGACCTCGTGCACGATGCCGGCAAACATCGCCGTGTCCGGATCGACGAAGGAGACGCGCCGCGCGATCACCAGCGCCAGCGCGGCGACGTTGGCCGAGTGCTGCCACAGCTGGTCGGCCTTGGCGCGCAGCAGCGGGTCGCTGACGCCGCTGGCCAGCTGACGCACGATGATGGAGGCGGCCAGCGCCCCCAGCGTGCGAAAGCCGACCCGCTGCACGGCGGCGCGGACGTTGGTGACGTCGTTGCCGGCGCGGTTATAGGCGGCCGAGTTGGCGATGGCGACGGTGCGCGCGGCCAGCAGCGGCTCGGTCTGCACCAGGCGTGCGGCTTCCTCGACGTGGCAGTCGGGATCGCTCAGCGCGCGCTGCAGCTTGAGCGTGGCGTTGACGTGGGTCGGGAAAGCCAGCTCGCCGCGCGCGGCTTGCGCGGCAATGCTCTTGAGGGCGTCGAGTCTATCCATGGGGAAATATTATACGGCTCAGGGCTCGCTGAAAATGGCGTCGCAGCCATCTTTCGGCTCTTCCGTATCCTGCAGCTCGTCGACCAGGCCCAGGTCGAACAATTCCTCGACGGCGTTCATGAAGCTGTTGATTTTGGTGGCGCCGATCAGGCGATAGATTTCGCCGGCTTCGTTGCGCACGCCGATCAGCATCTTTTCCTGCTTCACCTCGTCGGGCGGGGCGACGTCGAGCAGCAGGTTGCCGATGATGTGCTTGTCGAAATGGGCGGGCTTTTTACCTTCGAGCAGGGCGGTTTTCACGGGTTGGTCTTCCTTTCTTGTGAACTGGATCGGATTATAGCGGTCGGCGCGCCCTGAGGGTCGCCGCCCGGGATTCGCGTTTTGCGGCCGGGACAGTTACCATATCGCCATGACCCAGCAGCTGCGCGGCATTGCCGCCCTCATCCTCGTCGTCCTCGTGTGGGGCACGACCTTCCCGGCCATGAAAGACCTCACCGCGACCTTTTCGCCGGTGTGGATCATTTTGACGCGCTTCGCGCTGGCGGTCGTCATCCTGTCTCCCTTCCTGTGGCGCGCGCATTGGAGCGACCTGCGCGCGGGCGTGTTGCTGGGCCTGGTCCTGTTCTTCTGCTACCTGTTCCAGGTCGAGGGCCTGGCGCTGACCAGTTCGAACCGTAACGCCTTCATCACCGGCCTGAACGTGCTGGTGGTGCCGCTGCTGGGCATCCTCGGCGGACGCCTGCCGGAGCGCCGCATCGTGCTCGCGCTGGTGCTGGCGGTGGCCGGCCTGGCCGCCCTGTGCTGGGACGGCGGCGCCTGGGGCACGGGCGACACGCTGGCGCTGCTGGGCGCCTTCTGCTTCGGCGCCTACGTCAAGATCATGGAAATCCGCACCCGCACCGCCAAGCGCCTGCTGAGCGTGACGGCGGCCCAGATCGGCACCGTGGCCGTGTGCGCGGCCGCGTGGCTGCTGCTGCGCGAAGTGCCGCGCGGCGTCGGCGTGCTGGAGGACGCCAACAATTACTGGCGCTACGTCGGCGCCAACCTGCTGGCCTACTGGCCGAACTTCGCCTACCTGGGCGTGGTCTGCACCGCCGCCATCATCTCGCTGCAGGTCTGGGGCCAGTCGCGCACCAGCGCCAACGAGGCGGCCGTGATCTACGCCTTCGAGCCGGGCGCGGCGGCCTTCTTCGGCTATTTCTGGCTGGGCGAGGCGATGACGGCCCGCGGCTGGCTCGGCGCCGCCCTGTTGATCTCCGGTATGATTGTCAGTCAATGGAATACCGAGAGCCGCCCGGCGGGCGCGCTCGCCCCCGAGTGATGATCCCGACCCCTGTTCCGCATCGTTTCGATGTCGCACGCTGAACTGTCCAGCCTCGCGCAGGAAGCGCCCTTGCGCGTGCTGCTGGTGAATGCCGGCGAGCCGGATTCCCTGACCTGGGCCGGGATCGTGCAGCCGCTGCGCCTGGCGGCCAAGATGGTGGGGCCGCAGCGTCTGATCGTCGACGTGCGCACGCCCGATAAATTCGGCGGCGACGGCCAGCGCCACTGGCACCTGGTGCTGCTGGTCGCCGATGAAGCCGAGGCCGGCCTGCGGCCCGCCAATATGCGCCTGCTGGCCCAGCGCTGCCGCGCCGCGCCCTGCTGGGGAGGCGTGGGCGCCGGCGTGCTGTGGCTGGCCGAGGCGGGCGCCTTCAACGGCGCGCGCACCGCGCTGCCGTGGTCGCTGTACCCGGATGCCGAGACCTTCGCCGACCAGGCCCTGTTCAGCCCCCACCTGTTCGAGATCGACGGCGCGCGCCTGACCTGCTGCGGCGGCGGCGCCAGCATCGACTTCGCCCTGACCCTGGTCGAGATCCTGTTCGGCGCCACGGTCCAGGCCCAGGTCAAGGAAGTGCTGTGCGTGGACCGCGTGCGCGGCCAGGAAGAGCGCCAGCGGGTCGCCCTGCAGGCCCGCTTCGGCGTGCTGCAGCCCAAGCTGACCGAGGCCGTGACCCTGATGGAAGCCAACATCGAAGAGCCGCTCTCGACCGACGAGATCGCCCAGCTGGCCGGCATCTCGCGGCGCCAGCTGGAGCGCCTGTTCAAGCAATACCTGGGCAGCCTGCCGTCGCGCTACTACCTCGAACTGCGCCTGAAACGCGCCCGCCAGCTGCTGCGCGACACCAACCACTCGATCGTGCAGGTGGGCCTGATGTGCGGCTTCTCCTCCGGCTCCCACTTCTCCACCGCCTTCGGCGCCCTGTTCGGCAACACCCCGCGCGAAGAACGCCAGCGCAAACTCGCTGAGTAATTTCCCAAATTCGGGGTCAGGTCCATTTTTCTCGGCGGGATAGGCGATGATGAGTGGCATTGGCTGGCTATAAGTGCAAAATTGAAGAAGTTGACAAAATAAAGTGCTCTGACCCCGAATTTTGCTTGAGATAGCGCAAAAGTTGCTCGTCCAAAAATGAAAATGCCTGTCGCAGTTTGGAAAGAACTGCAAGGGTCGTGTTTCTATAATGGGTCGCTCGGCGCGGCTGCTGGAGTTCGCGCGACTCTTATTTGGATGAGGATGAACGTCATGAATGCTAAGCTCGAATCGGGTGTCACCACGCGGCCTGTTACACGCCAGACTTTCGACGAGGTCCTCGTCCCGACCTACGCCCCGGCCGCGATGGTCCCGGTGCGCGCTTCCGGCCTGGATGTCTGGGACCAGGAAGGCAAGCATTACCTCGACTTCACCTCCGGCATCGCCGTCTCCAGCCTCGGCCACTGCAACCCGGTGCTGGTCGACGCCGTGACGCGCCAGATCAATACCCTGTGGCACCTCGGTAACGGCTACACCAACGAGCCGGTGCTGCGCCTGGCCTCGGCCCTGACGGAAGCGACCTTCGCCGACCGCGCCTTCTTCTGCAACTCCGGTGCCGAAGCCAACGAAGCCGCCCTCAAGCTGGCCCGCAAGTACGCGCACACCAAGTTCGGCCCGCACAAGTCGCGCATCGTGTCCTGCCTGTCGTCCTTCCACGGCCGCACCCTGTTCACCGTCTCGGTCGGCGGCCAGCCGAAGTACACCGAAGGCTTCGAGCCGCTGCCGCAGGAAATCAACCACATCGCCTACAACGACATCGAGTCCGCGCGCGCCGCGATCCTTGACGACGTCGCCGCCGTGATTGTCGAGCCGATCCAGGGCGAGGGCGGCGTGATCCCGGGCGATATCGAATTCCTGAAAGCCCTGCGCGAGCTGTGCGACAAGACCGGCGCCCTGCTGGTGTTCGACGAAGTGCAGTCGGGCGTGGGCCGCACCGGCACCCTGTACGACTACATGAACGTGGGCGTGACCCCGGACATCCTGACCTCGGCCAAGGCCCTGGGCAACGGCTACCCGATCGGCGCCATGCTGACCACCGAAGAGATCGCCCAGCACTTCAACGTCGGCTCGCACGGCACCACCTACGGCGGCAACCCGCTGGCCGCGACCGTCGCCCTGAACGTGCTCGAGCAGATCAACCAGCCGGCCTTCCTGGCCCGCGTGAACGAAGCCAGCGCCAAGCTGTTCGCCCAGCTGGAAAAACTGTCGAGCGACTTCCCCCAGCTGTTCGGCAAGCCGCGCGGCAAGGGCCTGCTGGTCGGCCTGCCGATGGCGGAAGGCTTCAAGGGCCGCGCCAAGGATTACACCAAGGCCGCGGAGAAGCTCGGCCTGATGCTCCTGATCGCCGGCCCCGACGTCGTGCGCCTGGCGCCGGCCCTGGTCGTCAGCGACGCCCAGCTGCTCGAAGCCGACCGCATCATGCGCGACGCCGCCCAAGCCTTCATCGCCGGCTGATACGCGCCATCCGCCGGCTGCTTCGACGCAGCCGGCCTGCCTGACTCTTGATCGGGAGTTCCCATGTATGTTGTCCGTCCGGTAGAGCCCGCGGATGTCGGCGCCCTCGAGGCGCTGCTGGCCACCGCCATGCCGGGAGTGCATACCCTGCCGCGCACGCGCGAGAAGATCGCCGCCCTGGTCGAGCGATCAAGCGCCTCGTTCGCGGCCCACGTCGACATCCCCAGCGAGGAAACCTATCTGTTCGTGCTGGAGGACCTCGAGCACCATGAACTGGTGGGCACCGCCTCGATCCACGCCTCGGCCGGCTCGAACGGTACCTATTTCGCGTTCCGTAACGATGTGATCCAGCAGGTCTCGCGCGACCTGAACATCAGCCACAGCGTGCATGCGCTGACCCTGTGCTCGGAGCTGACCGCCTACTCGCAGCTGTCGGGCTTCACGATCCACCACCGCAACAAGGCCAACTACCGCGCCGGCCCCGAAGCGGCCCTGCTGTCGCGCGCCAGGCTGCTGTACGCCGTGCTGGCGCCGCACCGTTTCGGCGACCGCTTCTTCGTGCCGCTGGCCGGCGTTACCGACGACCACGGCCAGTCGCCGTTCTGGGATGCGCTCGGCCGCAAGTTCTTCAAGATGGATTTTCTCGATGCCGAACGTACCATCGGCGGCGCCCGCAACCGCACCCTGATCGTCGAGCTGATGCCGCACTATCCGGTGTACGTGCCGCTGCTGCCCGGTCCGGCGCAGGCGGCGATGGGCCAGATCCACCCGGATGGCCAGCTGGCGTTCGACTTGTTGACGGAGGAGGGCTTCGAGGCCGACGAGTACATCGACATCTTCGATGGCGGCCCGATCCTGCAGGCGCATAAGAACGCGCTGCGCTCCTTCCGCGGCTCGATGGTGCGCCGCGTCGCGACCCAGGACCAGCCGCCGGGCGCACCGGACACCATGGCCAGCTACGCGGTGGCCAGCAGCGAGCGCAAGTTCCGCGCCATCGTCGTGTCCTGCGCGCCGGCCGAAAGCAGCGAGGCGCTGTGCCTGCCCGCCTGGGCCCAGCAGGCGCTCGGCGTCGCGCCGGGCGATAACGTCATCTGCGTGCGCATTTAAAGGAAACCGACCCATGCTCTTGATTCGCGCAATCACCCTGGACGACGTCGATCCGCTGATCGAGATGGCGCGCCAGGTCGGCAGCGGCATGACGACCCTGAAACCGGACCGCGACATGCTGGGCGAACGCGTGAACACCGCGGTCGCTTCCTTCGCCCAGACCATCCCGCCGGAACAGCGCGACTACATGTTCGTGCTGGAAGACACCGCCAACCATCGCCTGGCCGGCGTGTGCGCCATCAAGGGCGCGGTCGGCCTCACCGAACCGTTCTACAACTACCGCATCGGCACCCTGGTCCATTCCAGCCGCGAGCTGGGCGTGTTCACCCGCATGGACACGCTCTACCTGTCGAACGACCTGACCGGTTCGAGCGAACTGTGCTCGCTGTTCCTGATGCCGGAATACCGCACCGGCCATAACGGCAAGTGGCTCTCCAAGAGCCGCTTCCTGTTCATCGCCCAGTTCCAGCACCTGTTCACCGAGAAGATCATCGCCGAGATGCGCGGCTTCCAGGCCGAGGACGGCACTTCGCCGTTCTATGAGGGTCTCGGCCGCCATTTCTTCAAGATGGATTTCGATCACGTCGACGGCCTGACCGCGATCGGCAAGAAGTCCTTCATCGCCGAGCTGATGCCGCGCCAGCCGCTGTACGTGGCCTACCTGCCGGAAGACGCCCAGGCCGTGATCGGCCAGGTGCACCGCTCGACGCTGCCGGCGAGGAAGCTGCTCGAGCAGGAAGGCATGCACTACGAGGGTTACGTCGACATCTTCGACGCCGGTCCGGTGCTGCAGGGCCGCGTGGCCGAGCTGCGCGCGGTGCGCGACAGCGTGCTGACCGTGGCCGAGGAAGGCGCGCCGGAAGGCGAGTGCGACACCACCCTGGTCTCGAACACGAAGCTCGGCGATTTCCGCATGATCCTCGCGCAAACCTGCGATGGCGGCACCAAGGTGGCGCTGTCGGTACGCGAACTGCAGCTGCTGCATTGCCAGGCGGGCGACCCCGTGCGCACGCTGTCACTCAATGTAAGGAAGAATACGAATGGCTAATCTGTCTAACTACATCGGCGGCGAATGGCTCGCCGGCAGCGGCCAGGAACTGGTCACCATCGATCCGTCGACCGGCCGCCAGACCTGGACCAGCAAGGAATCGAACCCCGACGACGTGGCCCGCGCGGTGCAGGCGGCGCGCGATGCCTTCGAAGACTGGGCCCTGACCCCGCTCGAGCAGCGCATCGCGATCTGCCAGCGCTTCCGCGACCTGCTCAAGGAGCACAACGAGGAACTGGCCGCGATCATCGCCGAGGAAGTCGGCAAACCGCTGTGGGAAGCCCGCACCGAAGTCACGACCATGGCCAACAAGGTCGACATCTCGGTGCAATCCTACGGCGCGCGCACCGGCGAGAGCGCCGCCAAGGTCGCCGACGGCAATGCCGTGCTGCGCCACCGCCCGCATGGCGTGTTCGCCGTCTTCGGCCCGTACAACTTCCCCGGCCACCTGCCGAACGGCCACATCGTGCCGGCCCTGATCGCCGGGAACACCCTGGTCTTCAAGCCCAGCGAATATGCGCCGCGCACCGCCGTGCGCACGGTCCGGCTGTGGGAACAGGCCGGCCTGCCGAAAGGCGTGCTGAACCTGGTCAACGGCGGCCGCGAGACCGGCATTGCGCTGGGCGCCAACCAGGACGTCGACGGCGTGCTGTTCACCGGCAGCAGCCAGACCGGCGCCGCCCTGCACAAGCAGTTCGGCGGCATGCCGGGCAAGATGCTGGCCCTGGAAATGGGCGGTAATAATCCGCTGGTGGTGTGGGACGTCGACGATCAGAAGGAAAAGCTCGATGCCGCCGTCCACCACGCCGTGATGTCGGCCTTCATTTCGGCCGGCCAGCGCTGCACCTGCGCGCGCCGCCTGATCGTGCAGGACACCCCCCAGGGCCAGGCCTTCATCGACCGCCTGGTCGAGGTGGCGGGCAAGCTGGTGGTCGGCCCCTCGAACGCCGATCCGCAACCCTTCATGGGCCCGGTGGTATCGAGCGCGGTGGCCGGGCGCCTGGTCGAAGCCCAGCAGATGATGGAAGCGAAGGGCGGCAAGGTGCTGCTGCGCATGCGCCAGCTGGATCCGGACAACGGCTTCGTCACCGCCGGCATCGTCGACGTCACCGGCGTGCAGGGCATCCCGGACGAGGAATGGTTCGGCCCCCTGTTGCAGATCATCCGCGTGCCCGATTTCGACAGCGCGATCAAGGCCGCCAACGCCACCGAGTTCGGCCTGGCCGCCGCGCTGCTGTCGCCGTCGGAAGAATTGTGGAAGCGCTTTGCCGTCAAGGCCAGGGCCGGCGTGGTGAACTGGAACCGCCCGACCACCGGCGCAGCCAGCTCGGCGCCGTTCGGCGGCGTGGGCAAGTCGGGCAACCACCGCCCGAGTGCCTACTACGCAGCCGACTACTGCGCCTATCCGGTCGCCTCGATCGAAACCTCTGATCTGGAAATGCCGGCCAAACTGTCCCCCGGACTGAGCTTCTAAGACTATGGCGCCTGATATGTTCAATGCCCGCGAATTCAACTTCGACGGCCTGGTAGGGCCTTCGCACAACTACGCCGGCCTCTCCTTCGGCAACGTCGCCTCCTTCAACAACGTGAAGAGCGCGTCGAACCCGAGGCAGGCTGCCCTGCAGGGCCTGGCCAAGATGCGCGAGCTGGCCGCGCGCGGCTTCGCGCAGGCCGTGCTGCCGCCGCAGGCGCGCCCGAACTTCCGCCTGCTGCGCCGCCTTGGTTTCAGCGGCACGGACGCCGACGTGCTGGCCCAGGCCTGGCGCGAAGCGCCGGTGATCCTGGCCTGCGCCTGGTCCGCTTCGCCGATGTGGACCGCGAACGCCGCCACCGTCAGCCCGTCGAGCGACACCGCGGACGGCCGCGTGCACTTCACGGCCGCCAACCTGAACAACAAGCTGCACCGCGCCGAAGAGCACATCCAGTCGACCCGCACCCTGCGCGCGCTGTTCGCGAACAGCGACCGCTTCGTGGTGCACGAGCCGCTGCCGTCGACCCCGGCATTCGGCGACGAGGGCGCGGCCAACCACACCCGCTTCGCCAGCGCCCACGGCGCCGCCGGCGTCGAGTTCTTCGTCTACGGCCGGGTGGAATTCGACCCGTCCGCACCGAGCCCGAAAAAATACCCGGCGCGCCAGACCCTCGAAGCCTCGCAGGCGATCGCCCGCCTGCACGGCCTGGATGCGGCGCGCACCGTGTTCGCTTCGCAGAACCCGGACGTGATCGACCAGGGCGTGTTCCACAACGACGTGATCGCGGTCGGCAACGGCAACGTGCTGTTCTACCACGAGCAGGCCTTTCTGGATGAGACCGCGACCCTGGACGCGCTGCGCCGTGCGCTCGCCAACGTCGACGCCGACCTCGCCGCGGTGCGTGTCGATACCAGCATGGTGCCGGTCGCGGACGCGGTGGCCAGCTACCTGTTCAACAGCCAGCTGCTGTCGAAACCGGATGGCCGCATGGCGCTGGTGGTACCGCACGAATGCCGCGAGAACGCCGCGGTCTCGCGCTACCTGGGCGGGCTGGTCGCGAGCGGCGGCCCGATCGACGAACTGATCGAGTTCGACCTGCGCCAGAGCATGCGCAACGGCGGCGGCCCGGCCTGCCTGCGCCTGCGCGTGGCGCTGACCGACACTGAAGCGGCCGCGATGCACCAGGGCGTGATCATGAGCGAGGAGCTCTACGCGAAACTGGTGCCCTGGGTCGAGCGCCACTACCGCGACCGCGTCGAGCCGAAGGACCTGGCCGACCCGCAGCTGGCGATCGAATGCGCCGCCGCGCTGGAAGAACTGGAGGGCCTGCTCGGCCTGCCCGGATTGTACGACCTGGATTAACGAAGAGTCCCCGAAAATATTGCCGCATGGATACGGAACTGCCTCGCCAGCGTCATTACGGCATGTTCTAATAGCGGATTAGCTTTCGGGATAAGAAAGCAAGAATCTGGATGGGACAACCCCGTCCGCATAAGCCTGAGCACGCGTGGCCACAAGCCGTAGCGGACTCGGCATCAACACTCAGCTTTGGAGAAGCAAATGAATAAAGACATGCCGTCGGACCTGCGTACCCGTACGCTCGCCCTGGTTAACGAGAAAAATGCGGAAAACAAGCCCGCCGAACAGCTCGGTGCGCTGATCGGCGCCTGGCTCGGTTCCCTCGACGACGAGGACCTGGCGGGCGTTTCGCCGGACAGCCTGGCGGCGATCCTGCAGGACGGCTTCGCCCAGGTTGCGCAACGCACCGGCCAGGGCTGCCAGATTGCCCAGATGCGCTACACCGACGGGCGCTGCGGCATGTCGACCGCTCTCCTGATCCTCAACGAGGATATGCCCTACCTGGTCGATTCCTTCGTGATGGCGCTGCGCCGCCAGCGCGTGGTGGCGACCGGTGTGATGAATGCCGTGCTGCCGGTTCGCCGCGACGCGAATGGCGCCGTGGCCGCCGTCGGCGAAGCCGGCGCGCCGCTGGAATCCTATGTACTCTGCCTGCTGGGTGAAGACCTGCCGCAGGAAGAGCTGGCTGCCCTGGTCGAGCGCCTGCAGATGGTGGCGCGCGACGCCGCCGTCGTCCACCGCGACGCCGTCGCCATGGGCGACCGCATGAGCGCCGTGGCCGCCGACGCCGCCGCGCAGGGCACCCCTGCCGGCCAGGAAGTCGCCGCCTTCCTCGAATGGGCAAGGAACGAAGGCTTCGAGCCCTTCGGCTACGCCTACTACTTCGTCAAGCCGGGCGTGCGCGAACTCGAACGCGACATCCCGAGCCGTATCGGCGTGCTGCAGGACACCTCGCACCCGGTCTACGCGACGAGTATCCAGAACATCCCGGGCGACTTCGAGATCCTGTCGAAGCGCGAAGAGACCCTGTCGATCGTGAAGGCCGACGTCGCCGGCACCCTGCACCGCGACCAGCCGCTCGACTTCATCGGCGTGCGCGCCACCGACGCCCAGGGCAACACCATCGGCGAACACTGCTTCATCGGCCTGTTCACCCGCGCCGCCACCTCGACCCCGCTGGCGCGCCTGCCGTTCGCGCGCGGCCGCGTCGCCAAGGTGCTCGGCATTGCCGGCGTGCGCCAGGAAGGCTTCCGCGCCGAGAAATTCCTGGAGATCCTCGAATCGCTGCCGCGCACCGAAGCGCTGGAAGCCGATCCGGAATGGCTGGCCCAGGTCTGCAGCGCCGTGGTCTCGCTGTACAAGCAGCCGCGCGCCAAGGTGTTCGCGCGCCGCGACGTCTACGGCCGCCACCTGAACGTGCTGGTCTACCTGCCGCGCGAGCGCTACAGCGCCGCCGTGGTGGCCGCCCTGGCCCAGGCCCTGAAGGACAGCTCGGGCGCCAGCGACGTGCGCACCCAGACCCTGGTGGCCGATGGCCCGCTGGCCCGCGTCTACCTGATCGCCCAGGCCGCGCGCAATCCGCTCGACCTGGAAACCGACATCCAGCAGCCGCTGCTGTCCGTGCTGGACGGCTGGCATGACCGCTACACCACGCTGACCGATGGCGTCGAAGACGTCCCGACCCGCAACGCGCTGCGCAAGCTGCTGCCGACCCTGCCGGTCAACTACGTCGCCGCCACCGCGCCGGAAGTCGCCTTCCGCGACGTCGCCGCCATCCTCGGCAACGGCAAGCCGAACCACGTATCGGTGCGCATCGAGAGCGATGCCGCGACCGGCGCTTCGCTCCGCCTGTATTCGACCGGCAGCGTGCCTTCGCTGTCGCGCATCCTGCCGGCCCTGCAGAACGCCGGCGTGGCGATCGACCGCGAGCAGGCCTTCGCGATCACCACCACCGACGGCGCCCGCCACTTCGTGACCAGCCTGATCGTCGATGCGGAAAGCGCGGCCAAGCTGGCCAAGCCGGGCATCGCCGAGGTGGCCGAAGAGCTGTTCGCCGCCCTGTTCAACGATGAAGCGGAAGACGGCCGCCTGAACGGCCTGACCATCGAAGGCGGACTGTCGACCCGCGAAGTGCAGCTGGTGCGCGCCTACATCAGCTACTGGCGCCAGGCCGGCAGCAAGTTCTCGACCCGCTACATGGCCGAAACCCTGCGCCTGCGCGCCGGCCTGGTGCGCGAACTGGTGGAAGGCTTCAAGCTGCGCTTCGATCCGAAGCTGGGCGAAGACGAGCGTGCCTCCGGCAACGCCAAGCTGGCCGCGCTGAAGGCCGGCCTGGCCCAGGTCAACCACGCCGACACCGAAGAGATCATGGCCGCCCTGGTCGACCTGGTGATGGCGACCGTGCGTACGAATTACTTCCAGAACGAGGGGGAGAAGATCATCTTCAAGATCGCCACCGCCGACCTGGCGCTGGCCCCGGAACCGCGTCCGTGGCGCGAAATCTATGTGTTCTCGCGCCGCTTCGAAGGCGTGCACCTGCGCGGCGGCCCGGTCGCCCGCGGCGGCCTGCGCTGGTCGGACCGCATGGAAGACTACCGCACCGAAGTGCTGGGCCTGGTGAAGGCGCAGATGGTCAAGAACGCCGTGATCGTGCCGGCCGGCTCGAAGGGCGGCTTCGTCTGCAAGCAGATGCCGAAGGATGCCGCGCGTGAAGTGGTGGCGGCCGAGGGCGAAGCAGTCTACCGCCTGTTCATCTCCAGCCTGCTGGAAGTGACCGACAACCGCGTGCGCGGCGAGATCGTCGCACCGGGCGACACCGTCCGCTACGACCAGGACGACCCGTACCTGGTGGTGGCTGCCGACAAGGGCACCGCGACCTTCTCCGACATCGCCAACAGCATCGCCGTCTCGCGCGGCTTCTGGCTGGGCGACGCCTTCGCCTCGGGCGGCTCGAACGGCTACGACCACAAGAAGATGGGCATCACCGCGAAGGGCGCCTTCGAAGCCGTCAAGCGCCACTTCTACGAGATGGGCCATGACATGAACACCACCCCGATCACCATGGTCGGCGTGGGCGACATGTCGGGCGACGTGTTCGGCAACGGCGTGCTGCTGTCGAACCAGCTGAAACTGGTCGCTGCATTCGACCACCGCCACATCTTCCTGGATCCGACCCCGGACGTCGCCGTTTCCTTCAACGAGCGCAAGCGCATGTTCGCGCTGCCGCGTTCCTCGTGGGAAGACTACGACAAGAGCCTGATCTCGCAGGGCGGCGGCGTGTTCCCGCGCAGCGCCCGCCACATCGAGCTGACCCCGCAGGTCCGCGCCGCGCTGGGCATCGAAGAGACCAGCTTGACGCCGGAAGAGCTGATGCACCGCATCCTGCTGGCGCCGGTCGACCTGTTCTACAACGGCGGCATCGGCACCTACATCAAGGCCTCGACCGAGACCCACGCCCAGGTGCGTGACCGCGCCAACGACAATATCCGCGTCAACGGCAACGAACTGCGCTGCAAGGTCGTGGCGGAAGGCGGCAACCTGGGCGCGACCCAGGCCGGCCGTATCGAGTTCGCCCTGGCTGGCGGCCGCATCTTCACCGATGCGATCGACAACTCGGCAGGCGTGGACTGCTCCGACCACGAAGTCAACATCAAGATCTGGCTGGACACCGAAGTCAACGCCGGCCAGCTGCCGGAAGCGGACCGTAACCGCGTGCTGAACGAGATGACCGGCGCCGTGGAAGAGCTGGTCCTGCGCGACAACAAGCTGCAGACCCACCTGCTGGTGCGCGAAGCCCAGGCCCAGTCGAACAGCGCGGTGGTGGACGGCTATGCCGCCCTGATCGCCAGCCTCGAAGCCGAAGGCGCCGTCTCGCGCGAACTGGAACAGCTGCCGTCCGAGACCGAGCTGCAGCGCCGCAAGGCACTCGGCCAGGGCCTGACCACGCCGGAACTGGCGGTCGTCATCGCCAACGTCAAGAACCGCTTCAAGCGCATCCTGGCAGCCCTGCCGCTGACCGAGCAGCCGTGGGCCGAAACCGTGCTGCGTCCGTACTTCCCGGAACAGCTGGTCGCCACCCGCAAGCCGCTGGCGCACCCGCTGGCCAACGCCATCCTGGCGACCGTGCTGGCCAACGAGTCGGTCAACCGTTGCGGTCCGCTGATGCTGCGCGACCTGGCCCAGGAACACCGCATCGACGACGCCGAAGTGGTCAAGGCCTGGGGCCAGGCTTGGGCCGCCCTGCACCTGGCGCCGGTGTTCGACGCGCTCGACGCCGACGCCCTGAAGGTGCCGCGCGACGTCTCCCAGACCGTCGACGTGCGTACCCGCGTGATGCTGCGCACCGTGATCGAAGGCGTGCTGTCGCTGCCGGCGGAACAAGCCGGCGCCGGCGGCATGGCCGAGCTGTCCAACCTGTTCTCGCAGCCGGAGCAGCTGGCGCGCCTGAACCCGGGCAAGTCGGATGCGGACGCCCACGCCGGCCTGCCGCCGTCCTTCGCGCAGGCATGGAAGGCGGTCGACACGGTCGAATCGCTGGCGGCCTTCCTGTTCGCGGCGGTATCGGTGCAGCGTCCGGGCGGCATGTCGCTGGCCGATTTCCTGCAGGTCGGCATGCTGCTTCGCGCCGAATCCGGCATCGACACGCTGGAGCGCGGCCTGAAGCTGCCGGCCACCAGCAAGTCGCAGGAACAGCTGCGCAACTACGCGATGCAGGCCCTGCGCCGCACCCAGCAGCGCCTGCTGCTGACCGTGCTGGAACGTAGCAAGCAGACCGGCGACATGCAGGCCGCGGTGCAGGAAGTCACCAGCGCCATGGGCCTGACGGGCTTCGCCCAGCCGACCGACCTCGAACAGGCGATGCTGAACGTCTGGTCGCTGTCGGAAGGTTCGAGCCCGGAACGCATCGCGGCTTGATGTCATGAGCTCAGCTTCGTTCGAAGCACTGCCGGAATCGGTACGGGTCCTGGCCCAGGCCGATTTCGGCCAGGTGGCCGGCCTGTTCCGCGACGCCGGCTTCATCGTCGGCCTTCCCGCAAAGGGCGTGCTGACCGTGAAGCATGCGCAGGCCGACGCGGCGCGCGCAAGCGTGCTGCTGTCGGTGGGCGTGCACGGCGACGAGACCGGGCCGATCGAAATGGTCGCGCACCTGGTCGATGCGCTGTCGCGCGCTCCGCGGGAACTGAAGGTGGACCTGATGCTGTGCGTCGGCAGCATCGACGCCATCGCGGTCGGCAAGCGTTTCATCGACGCCGACCTGAACCGCATGTTCCGCCTCGAGCGCGGCGACCTCGCCGGCACCTTCGAGGCGGGCAGGGCCGACACCCTGATCGCCGCGACGCGTGCGTTCTTCGACGGTGCAGGCCCTCGACGCTGGCACCTCGACCTGCACACGGCGATTCGCGCCTCGCGCTATCCGAAGTTCGCGATCGTGCCGGAGTTGATCGAGGAGGGTGCGCGTAACGGCCTGATCGAATGGCTGGGGCAGGGCGGCATCGAAGCCGTCATCATGAACCCGAAGTCGGCCGGCACCTATTCGTACTGGACGGCGGAGCAGCACGGCGCCGCCGCCAGCACGGTGGAGCTGGGCCGCATCGGCACGCTGGGGCAGAACGACCTGTCGCAGTTTGCGGCGATGAGCGCGGCGCTGCATGCGCTGCTGCGCGGGGCGCCCGCGCCAATCGGGCAGGCGCCGCTGGTGTTCAACACCGCCCAGTCGATCATGAAGCTGTCCGATGCCTTCCGCATGAACTTCGGACGCGACACCGAGAACTTCACGCCCCTGAAAAAGGGCGAGGTCATCGCCACCGACGGCGATACCGTCTATACCGTCCAGCACGACGAGGAATTCGTCGTCTTCCCCAATCCGGACGTGCGTGTGGGTCTGCGCGCCGGAATCATGGTGGTGCGCACGTAATTCAATCGTGCGCGCTAGACTACCCCTTTCGACCGAAAGGGGAGTCTTTTTCATGAGCATGCTGTTTTCTCCGATCAAACTGGGCCCGCTGGAGCTGGCCAACCGGATCGCCATCGCGCCGATGTGCCAGTACTCGGCCGACGAAGGCCTGCCGACCGACTGGCACATGATCCACCTGGGCCACCTGGCGCTGTCCGGGGCGGGCCTCCTGATCATCGAGGCGACCGCGGTCACGCCGGAGGGACGCATCTCGCCCGAGGACCTGGGCCTGTGGTCCGACGAGCACGCGGCCGCGCTCGAACCCATCGTCAATGCGATGCGCCGCCATTCGCCAATCAAGATCGCGATCCAGCTCGGCCATGCCGGCCGCAAGGCATCCAGCGAAGTCCCGTGGCAGGGCGGGGCCAACATCCCGCCGGACCACCAGCGCGGCTGGCAGACCGTGGCGCCGTCCGCCATTCCGCATGCGCAGGGCGAGACCGTGCCGCTGGCGCTCGATGCCGACGGCCTGCAGCGCGTGAAGGAAGGTTTTGTCGCCAGCGCCCGCCGCGCCGATGCGCTCGGCCTGGATGCGATCGAGATCCACGGCGCCCACGGCTACCTGCTGCACCAGTTCCTGTCGCCGCTGTCGAACAAGCGCTCCGACGAATACGGCGGCTCGCTCGAGAACCGCATGCGCTTCCCGCTGGAAGTGTTCGATGCGATCCGCGCGGCCGTGTCGCCGGAGATGGTGGTCGGCATGCGCATCTCGGCCACCGACTGGGTCGAGGGCGGCTGGGACCTGGGGCAGAGCCTGGCCTTGTCCGAGGCGCTGGAACAGCGCGGCTGCCAGTTCCTGCACGTCTCGAGCGGCGGGCTGTCGCCGCTGCAGAAGATCCCGGTGGGGCCGGGATACCAGATCGAGTTCGCGGCCCGCATCAAGCAGGAAACCAGCATGCCGGTGATCGGCGTGGGATTGATCACCGAGGCCAAGCAGGCCGAGACCATCATCCAGACCGGCCAGGCCGACATGGTGGCGCTGGCGCGCGCGATGCTGTACGACCCGCGCTGGCCCTGGCATGCGGCGGCCGAACTCGGCGCCAGCGTGAGCGCGCCGCCGCAGTACTGGCGCTCCCAGCCCCACGAGTACAAGAACCTGTTCGGCGATACCCGCCTGGGCCAGCGCTGACGCCGTTCGTTCCGCGTTTCCTGCAGTTTGTCGCATGAGGAGGGCTGGCCAGGGCGCGCCTTGTTAGAGTTCAAACACTACTAACAGAAAGGCCATCCCATGCGTACACTGCTCGCCATCGCCTGCCTCGCCGCCCTCGGCGGCTGCGCCATCGTCGTCGCTCCCGGCGCCGACGGCGACTACCAGGTCCGGACTCCCTTCAACGGCAACACGGTCGACGGCGACGGCGTGGCCGCGCGCGACCAGCGCATGGTCGGCACCGTGAACGGCCTGGACGTGAATGGTTCCTTCGTGGTCGACGTGCGCGTCGGCCCGGCCACCTCGCTGGTGGTGGAAGCCGACAGCAACCTGCTGCCGCTGATCCGCACCGACGTGCGCGGCGACACCCTGAACATCTATGCCGACCGCTCCTACCGCAGCCGCAACCCGGTGCACGTGATCTACACGGTGCCGCGCCTGACCGACCTGAACCAGAACGGCTCCGGCCGCATCACCGTGGAAGGCCTGAGCGGCACGCCGCTGTCCGTGCGCCGCAACGGCTCGGGCTCCGTGAACCTGTCGGGCCAGGTGGCCAGCCTCGAGGCCAGCAGCAACGGTTCCGGCAGCCTCGACGCCTCGCGCCTGCAGAGCGCGAACGCCAGGCTGAACCTGACCGGCTCCGGCCGCCTGGAAGTCGGGCGGGTGGCCGGCGACTACGCGATCGTCAACCTGAACGGCTCGGGCCAGCTGCGCGTGACCGGCACGGTGCGCTCGCTGACGGCACGCGCGAACGGCTCCGGCCACCTCGACCTGGGCATGCTGTCCAGCGACCAGGCCGACCTCTCGTCCTCGGGCTCGGGCGGCATCACCGCCAACGTCCGCCAATCGCTGATCGCCCAGAACGGCGGTTCGGGCGGGATCCGCGTGTACGGCAATCCGGGGCAGCGCTCGGTGAGCGGCAACCACGTGCAGATGTTGAATTAAAAAGGCTGAGTCCTGTGCAAATACAGGACTCAGCCCTTGGCTGCATGGGGAACCCAAGCGGCCAGCCTTGCGGGATTACTGCTTGCGACGGCGGCGCATACCGCCCGCCAATGCGGCACCGCCCATGGCCAGCAGAGCCAGGCTGGCCGGCTCGGGCACGTCGACCGGAATGCCGCCGGCATTCAGGTTGTAATAGCGCGGCGCGCTGTTGCTCAGCGTGTCACCGACCACGAAAGAGGCGAACGCGACTTCCCCCGGGTTCGATGCCGCCAGGCCGTCGCCGAAGCCTGCCGACACGAGACGGGTTTCGCCCACGTCGCCGTAGAAGATGCCGATCTGGGCCAGGCCGCCCTGGGAGGCGAGCTGGTCGGAGCGCAGGAGGATCTGGAAGGTGCTGCGGCGGCTGTAGTCGCCCGAATAATGACCCATGTCGAGCCAGGTGACGACGATCTCGCCTTCGGTCGTGGTGTTGACGTACACGTTGGAGGCGTCGTCGCTGCGCGAGTCCAGGTCGGTGTATAGACCGGCGATCATCGGCGCCACCGTCTGGATGTCCAGCGCCTGGGTCGAATAGCTGCTTTGGCCGGAACCGAAAGTGATGTAGCCGTTGGAGCTGACAAACACTTCCGAATAGGTATTTCCGAAGAAGTTGATCGACTGGCCGGTTCCCGTGAATGCGATCGGTCCGGCATAGCAGTCGTCACAGTTGCTGGGCCCCGGCAGCTGGGTGCCGTAGGTCGAGGTGTACAGGCTGGCCTGTGCCGGGGCCATGGCAGCCAGGCCGAGTGCGGCTGCAAAGGCGGCGCCGAGGATTTTCTTCATGTGTGACTCCCTAGTAGTTGTTTATAAGGCAATCACGATTTAGCAATAAGCATGCCAGAAGAAAATCTTTCAAAAATTCAATGGCTTATATTTTTAACCACGACGCGCTGTAAATATTATCGACAAAGAGTTACTGGCAAATAATGCCACGAAGGGGGCGAGACTGTTGCCAAACAGCATGAACCGGGTCGCGCGTAAAAATGCTGAGTCCTGTGCAATACAGGGCTCAGCCCTCGGCCGCCTTCACGGTGTCATTTCAGGCGGCGGCGTTATCGATGGCGCTGTTCGCGCCAAGTGTGGAATCTATTTCGTAAGCCTGCGGTCCAATGTCGACCTGAACCGTTGACGGAGGGTCCATGCAAGCACGGCAGTTCGAACAGTTCCTGCAACGCCTCACCAGCTTGACCCGGCGGCAACGCGACCGCCTGCTCGAACTGCTGCAATCGGCAGCCGGCCTCGACCGCGTACTTGAGATCGTCGAGCAGCCCGCCGCGCCGCTCTGTTGCCCACACTGCCGAGCCAGCAAACCCTATCGCCACGGTCACGCACATGGACTGCAGCGCTACCGCTGCCGCAGTTGCCGCCGCACCTTCAACCTGCTCAGCGGCACGCCGCTGGCCCGGCTGCGCCACAAGGCGCATTGGCTCGACTACCTCGGCTGCATGCTCGACTCCCGCAGCGTGCGCCGCGCGGCGCGCGAGATCGGCGTGGCCAATGCGACCAGTTTTCGATGGCGTCACCGCTTCCTGGCCTTGAGCAAGGATGACCGCCCGCAGCGCTTGAGCGGTATTGCCGAAGCCGACGAGATGTATGTGCTCGAATCGCACAAAGGATCCAGAAGCCTCGACCGTCCACCGCGAAAGCGGGGCGGCAAGGCGACGAAGCGTGGGATCTCGAACGAGCAGGTGTGCATCCTGGTCGCACGCGATCGCAGCGGCCGGACCATCGATGCCGTGACCGGCAAGGGGAGCGTGAGCAAGCGGCAGCTAGTAGAGCACTTGGGGCCGCGCCTGGAGCGTGACGTGCTGCTGGTGACCGACAGCCATGCCGCCTATCCGGCATTCGCGCGGGAGCTCACATGAGGCCATCAACGCGAGCGCCGGCGAAAGAAGGCGCGGTGCGCTGCACATCCAAAATGTGAACGCGTATCACAGCAGGATACGCGCCTGGCTGCTGCCATTCCGCGGCGTCGCCAGCCGTTACCTGGGCCATTACTTCGGCTGGCGCTGGGCACTGGATGGCCAGCGTATTGCCAGCCCAGACGCCTTTTTGAGAGCGGCGCTGGGCAGGTTCAACACTTAGCGCGAACAGCGCCTTATCGATTACAGCAGGTGATCGAGCAACTCCGGCCCGAACACCTCGCGATGCAGGCGCCCAGCCGGCACACCCAGGTGCAGCAGCGACAGCCACTGCGCCTGCATGAACTTGTGCGGACCGCACAGCCACACTTTCGCTCCCTCGCGCGGCCAGGACGGCAGCTTGTTCACGTCCATGCGGCCTTGCGCATCTTCATAGAAGGTCACCAGCGACAGGTTCGGCATCGCATCCTTCAGCGCGCCCACTTCCTCGCGCAGCGGATGGTGGGTGGCGTCGCGCGCGGCATGGGCGAAGATCACGCGGCGCTGCGGATTCACTTCCGCGATGCGCTTCAGTGCCGAGACCATCGGGGTGATGCCGATGCCGGCCGACAGCAGCACGATCGGCTGCTCGCCTTCGGTGTCGGGGGTGAATTCGCCGAAGGGATGCGAGACCTGCAGGATCGAGCCCACCTGCACGTTCTGGTGCAGCCAGTTCGAGACCATGCCGGCCGGCGTGCCGGCGTCGGCGTCTTCACGCTTGACGGAAATGCGCTGGCTTTGCTTGCCGGGGGCGTCGGACAGGCTGTACTGGCGCAGCTGGTGGCTGCCGTCCGGCAGGTCGACCGCGACGCTGACGTACTGGCCCGCCTGGAAGGCCGGCAACGGCTTGTCGTCGGCCGCGACGAAGCGGAAGGACACCACGTTCTCGCTCTCGCGGACGACTTCCGTGACGCGCATCGGGCGGGTCTCGCCCGGCTGGATGCCGGCGGTGCTATACAGCTCGGCTTCGGCGGCGATCAGCAGCTTGGCCAGCGAGTTGTAGGCTTCCTTCCAGGCGTCCAGCAGCGGCTCGGTGGCGGCGTCGCCGAGGGTCGCGGCGATCGCGCCCAGCAGGTGGCGGCCGACGATCGGGTAGTGCTCGGCGCGGATGCCGACCGAGACGTGCTTGTGGACGATGCGATTGACCACCGGACCCAGCGCGCCAGGATTGCCGATGTTCGCCGCGTAGGCGAACACCGCCGATGCCAGCGACTGCTGCTGCGCCCCGTTTGCCTGGTTGCCCATGTTGAAGATGCGGGTCAGCTCAGGATGCGCGCCCAGCATGTTCTGGTAGAACAGCTTGGTGATGGTCAGGCCGTGTTGGCGCAGGACCGGCACGCTGGCGTCGATATAGGGGCGGGAAGCGTCGGAAATCATGGTTATTCCTTATTGATGCATTTCAAATGCAGATTTAACGTTCAAAAAAATGCCCGCGAAGCGAGCACCTACTTCTCTTCTTGCCAAGTCTATGAGCCAGCCTTGGCTGTCTCACCTTTGCTTCCACTCCAGAACATCCGGTGCATGCGGATCACCTGCTCGCCGGTCGCGCCCGAGGTGGCGTTGGCCAGCGTATAGCGGTCCATCGCCTCGTAGAAGGCACGCATCCCGGCGCGCAGCATGCCGCGCAGCTGGCAGTCGAGCTTGAGGGCGCAATCGGTGCCCTCGCAGTCGACCAGTTCCTCGTCCTCGCCTTCCAGCTTGCGCAGCACCTGGCCGATGGTGAGCAGCGCCGGGTCGGCCGCCAGGCGCAGGCCGCCGTTGCGTCCGCGCGTCGCCGTGATCCAGCCCAGCTTGGCCAGCTGTCCGACCACCTTTACCAGGTGGTTCAGCGGAATGTCGAACTGGGCGCTGATCTCGGCAACCGTCACCGGCTGAGGGCGTTCGCCGGCCCGCTCCAGATAAATGAGCACGCGCAGGCCGATATCGGAAAAGCGGGTGAGGCGCATCGTTTGGTCCTCGTGAAAACCTAGGTATTCTACATAAACCTGCATAAAAAATGCATCTTTAAAGAAATTATTTTTTCTAGGCATTGCAAAATGTTATCCATAAGTGGCCCGCAACTGGCCCTATAATCGCAGGCTTTGGAAGTGCGACCAGAGGAAACGCCGTGAACCAGACATTGGGCCAGAAGCTCTTTAGAACCAAGACGTCCGAGCGCAAGCTCGACGACTCTTCCGTCCATGGCGGTGGGCTCGGCCGCACGCTCGGCCTGTTCCCGCTGACCATGATCGGCGTCGGCGCCACCATCGGTACCGGCATCTTCTTCACCATGGTCGAAGCGGTGCCGAAGGCCGGCCCGGCGGTGGTGCTGTCCTTCCTGCTGGCCGCCATCACTGCCGGCCTGACCGCGCTGTGCTATGCCGAGCTGGCGGACCGCGTGCCGGCGTCCGGCTCGTCCTATTCCTTCGCCTACGCCACCGTCGGCGAATTCGCCGCCTTCGTCGTCGCCGCCTGCCTGCTGCTGGAATACGGCCTGGCCGCCAGCGCCACCGCGATCGGCTGGTCCGACTACCTGAACAACTTCCTGCAGAACGCGATCGGCTGGCAGATCCCGGATGCATTGCGTTCGCCGATGATCGTCTCGGGCAAGAGCGGCGTCGAATTCCACGCCGGGCACATCAACCTGCCGCCGATCCTGCTGGTGGTGATGTGCTGCGTCCTCTTGATCCGCGGCACCAAGGAATCGGCCACGACCAATGCCATCATGGTCTGCATCAAGCTGGCGATCCTGGTGTTCTTCGCCGCGATCGCCCTGACCGGCTTCGACATCAACAACTTCCACCCCTTCTTCGCCGCGAAGGACGGCCACAGCGTGGGCGGCATGGCCGGCGTGACGGCGGCGGCGGGCACCGTGTTCTTCTCCTTCATCGGTATCGACACCATCGCCACCGCCGGCGAGGAAACCCGCAACCCGACCCGCGACGTGCCGCTCGGGATCCTGATCGCCCTCTTGATCGTGACCGTGTTCTACATGCTGGTGGCGATTGCCGCCATGGGCGCCCAGCCGGCCCATATGTTCGAGGGCCAGGAAGCCGGCCTCGCCGTGATCCTGCAGAACGTGACGGGCAAGGCCTGGCCGGCGCTGGTGTTGTCGGGCGGCGCCGTCATCTCCGTGTTCTCGGTGACCCTGGTGACGATCTACGGCCAGACCCGCATCCTGTACGCGATCTCGCGCGACGGCCTGATCCCGAAGACCTTTCAAAAAGTGAACCCGCGCACCCAGTCGCCGGTGGCGAATACCCTGATCGTCTCGGTCGTGGTGGGTATCGTGGCCGGCCTGGTCGACTCCACCTTCCTGTGGGACATGGTGAGCATGGGCACCCTGGTCGCCTTCATGGTCGTCTCGGTGTCGGTGCCGGTCATCCGCCGCAAGCAGCAGGAAGAGGACAGGCGCACCGGCCGTAAAGGGTTCCGCGTGCCTTTCGGTCCCTACCTGGTGCCGGGCCTGTCGATCCTGGCCTGCCTCTACCTGGTGCTGGGCCTGTCGCCGATCACCTATACCGTGTTCGCGGTGTGGATGACGGTGGCGGTCCTGACCTATTTCGGCTATGGGCTGCGCAACAGCCGTTTGAACAAGGCCGGGGCGCAGACGACGGAGTTGACGCACTAAAGCGGTCGTTCCCGCGAAAGCGGGAACCCATGCTGAGCATCAGAAACCGGTGCACAAACAAAAAGCCGCGTACTTGTAAAGGTACGCGGCTTTTTCATTTGCGCTGACTTCGGGCACTCAGCATGGATCCCCGTTTTCACGGGGATGACGGCTCACACGCGCCGTAGCTTACTTCTGCATCCTGTAACGCTCCAGCCAATGCGCATACGGCGCCGGCAGCACCCAGGTCGGGCGGTCGATGCCCAGTTCCTGCGCGGCCTGCAGCGGGTAGTGCGGATTCGCCAGGTGGGCGCGGCCGACCATCACCAGGTCGAGCTGGCCGTCCGCCACCGCGCGCTCCGCCAGCTGCGGGCCGTCGAAGCCCCAGGCCGAGGATACCGGCAGGCCGCTCGCTTCGCGCACGCGCTGGGCCACCGGGCCCAGGAAGGCCGGGCCCCAGGGGATGTCGACGTCGGCGATTGTGAAGCCGACGCTGACGCTCAGCATGTCGAGGCTGCGCGCGCGCATCATGCGGGCCAGCTCGATCGATTCGTTCAGGGTCTGCTCGTCCTTGCCGTCGTACTCGATGACGCCGAAGCGCGCGGTCAGCGGCAGGTGCTGCGGCCAGACTTCGCGCACGGCCTCCAGGGTCTCGAGCAGGAAGCGGCTGCGGCCCGTGAAGTCGCCGCCGTACTGGTCGGTGCGGTGGTTGGTGTGCGCCGAGAAGAAGCTCTGGCCCAGGTAGCCGTGGGCGAAGTGCAGTTCCAGCCACTCGAAGCCGGCGGCCAGCGCGCGCCTGGCTGCGGCCACGAAATCGGCCTTCACGCGGGCGATGTCGTCCAGCGTCATTTCCTTCGGCACCTTCGGCAGGCCGCCACCGTAGGCGATCGCCGACGGCGCGATGGTGTCCCAGCCGTAGGGCGCATCGGACGGGATGTGGTCGTCGCCTTCCCACGGTCGGTTGGCGCTGGCCTTGCGGCCGGCGTGGCCGATCTGGATGCCGGCGACGGCGCCGCCGGCGCGGATGGCAGCGGCGATATGGGCCATGCCCTCGACCTGGGCGTCATTCCACAGGCCGGTGCAGCCCGGCGTGATACGGCCTTCCGGCGATACGGCCGTTGCTTCGACGATCACCAGGCCGGCGCCGCCGCGCGCGATGCCGGCATAGTGAACCTGGTGCCATTCGTTGACGAAGCCGTCGTTGGCGCGGTACTGGCACATCGGCGGCACCGCGATGCGGTTGCGCAGGGTGATGTCCTTGAGCTTGAAAGGGGAGAATAGGGCTGACATGGTATTCCGTAATGAAGGTCTGGCCGCGGTCCATGCCGCGGCGGGGTCATCAGTATAGGCGCGATGCATATATCGTGCTGGCAGGCCCTTCAAGTCGCTCCGACCTTCGTGTAGCATTGACAGGATGACCAGCTTGTTTCCCCACATCCGGCGCGCCGCCGCCGGCGACCGCGACGCCCTGCTCGTCGATCCCGCCCACTTCCGCAAAGGCGCCGGCAAGCGGATGCTGGCCCACGCCCGCGCGCTCAAGGGACCCTTGACGGTGGAGGTCAACGAGCAGAATCCGCAAGGCCTGGCCTTCTACCTGCAGTCCGGCTTCGTGCAGGCGGGACGTTCCGAGCGCGATTCGGCCGGACGGCCCTTCCCGATCCTGCACCTGCGCGAAGAGCGCGCATGAAAAAAGCCACGCGTCTTGCGGCGGCGTGGCTTGTTCGTACGGGGCGCCGCGCGGCGCCCCGGCAGGCGTTTACTTGACGCCCATTTCCTTCAGCAGGTTGTCCGCGTGGTCGACCTTGTCCATGTTCCACAGGATGTAGCGGATGTCGACCTGGATGTCGCGCGTGGCTTCCTTGTTGAAGTCCCAGTCCGAGATGATCGAATCCAGGGTGCCGTCGAAGGCCAGGCCGATCAGCTCGGCCTTCGAGTTCAGCGCAGCCGAACCCGAGTTGCCGCCGGTGATATCCAGGGTTGCCAGGTAGTCGACCGGCACGGTCTTCAGCTTCGGATCGGCGTAGTTGCCGAAGTCCTTGGCGCGGATCGCGGCCAGCTGTTTCTCCGGTGCGTTGAATTCGCCTTCGCCGGTGTGCTTGGCGACCACGCCCTTCACGGTGGTGAAGGCGGTCCAGGAACCGGTGCCGTCGGCGCCGTAGCTGCGGCCCTTGACGTTGCCGAAGGTGACGCGCAGGGTCGAGTTGGCGTCCGGGTAGACGGCCTGGCCGCGGCTGTTCATGTAGGCGATCTTGGCCTTCATGTAGCTGGCGTAGGCCTTCTGGATGTTGCCGCCCAGTTCCTCGTCCTCGGCTTCTTCCTTGCGGTCGGCGTCGTACAGGGCGACGGCGGCCTTGATGAAGGCGTCGTTGCTGGACTGGAAGTCAGCCGGCGACTTGCTCAACCACTGGACGCGGAAGTCCTTGTTCTGCAACTGCGAACCTGCATACAGCTTGTCCAGCGCGGCCTTCAGTTCGGCTTCGCTCATGCCCGGCTTGATGCCCAGCGCGGCGTCGAAGGCGGCGTTGTCGCTGCCCGGCTGGGCGCGGGTTTGCTCCGTATATTGCTTCAGGAAGTTCAGCACCAGCGCCTTGTCGACTTTCTCGTCGTAGGTGCGGTCCTGGCCGGTGATGCTTGACGTCAGGCGCGGCATGTCGCGTTCCTGGAAGCCCGACTTGCGTTCGGCGTCCGGCTTGGTGCGCTCGTTGGCCAGGCGGTACAGGGCGCGTGCCGAGTTCAGGAAGCGCGGGGTCGAGTAGCTCAGGAAGAACTCGCGCTTGACCTTGGCGTCGCGCTCGGCGATCAGCTTCTCGACGGTGTCGATGTCGGCGCCGAATTCGGCCTTGCGCTGCGGGTTGGCGTTGACCCAGGCCTTCAGCGCATTGTGCTCGGCGGTCTTGCGCGCCAGGATGTCGCTGCCTTCGTAGCTGGCGATCATGCCCTTGCGATTCTTGTAGTAGTTGTTGACGCCCGCAACCTGGCCGGCGTACTTCAGCTTGGCGGCCGGATCGTTCTTGGTCTCGCGCTCGATGATCGCCAGGGTCTCGCCCGACGCCTTCACGAAGGCCGGGTAGTTCCAGTCGAAGGTGAACGCCACTTCCGACGGCAGGCGGTGGCGGTTGGTGCGGCCCGGGTAGCCCATGGCCATGATGAAGTCGCCTTCCTTGACGCCTTCCTTGGCGATCTTCAGGAAGTGCTTCGGCTTGTACGGCACGTTATCCTTCGAGAACTCGGCGGCCTTGCCGTCGCGGCTCACGTAGGCGCGGTAGAAGCCGTAGTCGCCGGTGTGGCGCGGCCACATCCAGTTGTCGGTGTCGCCGCCGAATTTGCCGATGCCGACAGCCGGCGCATGCACCAGGCGCACGTCGCGGATTTCCAGTTGCTTGATGCGGTAGAACTCGAGGCCGCCGTAGAAGCTCGGCACGGTGCAGCGGTAGCCGGCGTCTTTTTCGCACTCGGCCACCAGCGCCTTCTGGTTCTTCTCGATCGCGTCGACCCTGGCCTTGCCGGTCAGCTTGGCGACTTCCGGGGTGATCACGCGGTTGGTGACGTTCGCCACTTCCTCGGTCACGAACACGCGGCTGCCCGGCGCGGCCGGCAGTTCCTCGTCCATGGTCTTGGCCAGGAAGCCGTTCGCCAGCAGGTCGCGCTGCGGGGTCGAGTTGATCGCCACGCTGTTGTAGACGCAGTGGTGGTTGGTGATCACCAGGCCCTGCGGCGAGACGAAGGAAGCCGAGCAGCCGCCCAGGCTCACGATCGCGCCCGCCGGGAATTCGGTCAGCTTGGTCAGGGTGGCCGGGTCGAGCTTGAGGCCGGCGGCTTTCAGTTGCTTGGCTACTTGTGGCAGCTGCTGCGGCATCCACATGCCTTCGTCCGCCTGTGCGGCGAAGCTGGTCAGGATGGCGAGCGCGAGTAATGTTTTTTTCATTCGCATCTATCGGTTGTTGAATTGTTGTCCCACGGGCTCCGCAGAGCTCGCGACAGTATGCGTATGCGAAAAACCAGCGTCAACCCATATTTGCCACTTTGTAATTACAGCTGCGCACCGATCAGGTGGGCCAGCTTGCCCGCCGCCTTGTCGTACAACGGCCGGTTTTCCCACTGCTGCAGCGAGACCGGCTTGGCGCGGCGCCAGTCGTCTTCGAAGACCGCTTCCTGCTGTTTGGCGAAGACCGGATCGATGACGTTCAGGTTGGCCTCGTCGTTCAGGCTGAAGGAGCGGCTGTCGAAGTTGGTCGAGCCCACCGACACCAGCAGCGAATCGACCACCAGCGCCTTCACGTGGTACATGGTGGGCTGGTATTCGGCGATCCGGATGCCGGCCGCGAGCAGTTCGCCCCAGCGCTCGCGCGAGGCGGCGCGGACCACGTCCGAATCGATGATCTTGCCGGGCGTGATGATGCGCACGTCGACCCCGCGCTTTGCCGCCGCGACCAGGGCCCGCACCGCCAGGTCGTCCGGCACGAAATACGCGTTCGACAGGTGGATCGTGTGGCGCGCGGCGGTGATCGCCATCAGGTACATCAGGTGCATGCTCTCGCTGCCGCCGGTGATGGAACTGGAAAACATCTGCGCCGCCGACTCGCCTTCGTGCTTCAGGGCCGGGAAGTAGGCATCGCCGTCGAGTATGGTGCCGGTGGCCTTGGTCCAGTTGTCGTTGAACACGGCCTGCATCTGGCCGACCACCGGGCCCTCGACGCGGAAATGGGTGTCGCGCCAGTGGTCCTCGTCCTGGCCGTGGCCGCGCCATTTGTCGGCGATGCCGACGCCGCCCGTAAAGCCGATGCGGCCGTCGACGACCAGCAGCTTGCGGTGGGTGCGGTTGTTCAGCCGCGCCAGCTTCCACCACACCGGCTTGTGGTAGCGGTGCAGTTCGACACCGGCGCTGCGCATCTGCTCCATTTCGGCATTGCTGATCTTCATGCTGCCGATCCAGTCCAGCAGGACGTGGACCTTGACCCCGGCGCGCGCGCGTTCCGACAGCGCGTCCGTGAATTCGCGGCCGATCGAGCCGGACCAGTAGATATAGGTTTCGAAGGTAATGGTGCGCTGCGCCTCGCGGATCGCCTTCAGCATGGCGGGGAAGATCTGGTCGCCGTTCAGCAGGACCTCGACCTTGTTGCCTTCGACCAGGGCCGGGCCGAGCAGCACGCCGAGGGAGCGGCGGAATTGCGGATCGTTGGTGTCGTACTGGCGGGTCAGCTGGGTCTCGATCTGCTTTTCGTTCGGCATGAAGTTGAGCGCCAGCAGGCCGACCACGAGGGTGGCGATGCAGGCGATCAAGGCAACGATGGAGCGACGTATACGCATGGAAATATTTTATACATAAAAAAAACCAACGCTGGAAAGAGCGTTGGTTTTAATTAGCGTACCGCACTGTTTAACGGACGCGGCCGCGACGCAGCAGGTTCACGATGGCCAGCAGGATCACGGCGCCCAGGAAGGAAACGAGCAGCGACGAGACACTGAAGTCATCCGCGTTGATGGTGCCGGAGCCGAACAGCGGGGACAGCAGCCAGCCGCCCAGGAAGGCACCAACGATACCGACCACGACATTGAGAATCATGCCTTGCTCAGCGTCCGTCTTCATGACCATGCTGGCGAGCCAGCCGAGAATACCACCGACGACGATCCAGATAATGAATAACATGTTGATTCCTCCTCAAGTTGGAAAAACATACTCCAGGCCAATTGATTGCCGAGGCCATGGGCAAAGTCTAGTGATGCATACGTACCCGGGTCGGTGCGGCAACGAACGTTAGACGCGCAAAGTGCTGCGGCGTTCTCTTGATGCTCGGAATGTCCAGCCTAGGGTGCGTCAACGAACAGAAGCGAACTGTTGGGCAGGCATATCGTTGCTTCCATTGCAGCACCCGATTTTTAGAAAACACGTATCCAGTACGTGCCTGGCACACCGACCTTGAGAGGACACACTATGAGCATCTTCGATACCGACAAGCAGAACAAACAGAATCGCATGGTCACCGGCCTGTTCCCGGACCGCGCCAGCGCCGAACGCGCCTACAGCGCCATCTCGACACGCGGCTATTCCAAGGATGACGTCAACCTGATGATGTCGGACTCGACCCGCAAGACCCATTTCAACGACACCGAAACCGAGCTGGGCAGCAAAGCGGCTGAAGGCGCCGGCGTCGGCGCAGGTATCGGCGGCACCATCGGCGCCGTGCTGGCCGGCGTGGCCGCGCTGGGCACCACCCTGGTGCTGCCGGGCCTGGGCCTGGTGGTGGCGGGTCCGCTGGCGGCCGGCCTGGCCGGCGCCGGCGCAGGCGGCATCACCGGTGGCCTGATCGGTGCACTGATCGGCGCCGGCATTCCGGAAGAACGCGTCAAGCACTACGAAGAAGGCATCAACCAGGGCGGCATCCTGATGGGCGTGAATCCGCGTTCGGATGACGATGTCGAATACATCCAGCGTTCCTTTACCGATAACGGCGGTTCGCACGTGATCGGCACCGGCGTCGGCGCCCTCGCCGGCGCGGCCGTGGGCGCGGGCATCGGCTCGGTTGCCGGCCCGGTCGGCACCCTGGCGGGCGCCGCGATCGGCGGCATCACCGGCGGCATGGCCGGCAAGGGCGCCGGCGAAGTCGTGAACCCGAAAGCCGGCGACGACCTGGGTGAACACTACATGGCCAAGGGTGTGGGCGCCGGTGCGGGTGCTGCGATGGGCGCTGCCGCGGGTGCGGTGGCCGGACCGATCGGCATGGCGGCCGGCGCGGCGATCGGCGGCCTGGCCGGCGGCGCTGCCGGACGTGGCGCGGGCGAAGTCGTGAATCCGCATGCGGAAGATCGCCTGCATGAACACAACCTGGCACAGGGCACCGGCGCTGYCGGCGGCGCGCTGGCCGGCGCTGCCATCGGCGCCGCGGGCGGCCCGATCGGCGCGGTGGCCGGCGCGGTTGCGGGCGGTATCGCCGGCGACATGGCCGGCAAGGGCGCGGGCGAAGTCGTGAACCYGAAACCGGGCGACCAGCTGCATGAGCACAACCTGGCCGGCGGYGTCGGCGCGGGCGGCGGCGCGGCCACCGGTGCGGCACTGGGCGCGGTCGGCGGTCCGGTCGGCATGGCGGCCGGTGCGGCCATCGGCGGCATCGCCGGCGGCATGGTCGGCAAGGGCGCCGGCCATCTGGTCAATCCGACCGAGGAAGACAACTACTGGCGCACCAACTACCAGACCCAGCCGTACTACTCGCCGGGCTACAGCTACGACGACTACTCGCCGGCCTATGCGCTGGGCTACAACAACGCCCGCCGCTACCCGTCCTACGACCTGGCCGAGCCGCACATGGCCGACGAATGGGATCGCGTAAAGGGCCATTCGCGCCTGTCGTGGGAGCAGGCCAAGTCGGCCAGCCGCGCCGCCTGGGATCGCGTCGAGCGCGCCATGCCGGGTGATTTGGACCGCGACGGCCGTTAATCTTCCTTGAACGATAAAAAACCTCGGGGCCTTGCGGCGCCGAGGTTTTTTTTACGTCCGGTCAAAAATTACTGCTTGACCGCTTCGACCTGGATCGCCAGCTTGACGTCCATATTGAAGCCGAAGGACTCGCCGTAGCTCACGCCGAAGTCGCTGCGCTTGAAGGTGGCCGAGGCGTCGGCGCCGCACACTTCCTTCTTCAGCATCGGGTTCATGATGCACTTGAACTTGTTGATGGTCAGGGTGACCGGCTTGGTCACGCCGTGCAGGGTCAGTTCGCCGTCGACCGATGCCGGGTTGTCGCCGTTGAACACCAGCTTGCCCTTGTAGGTCGCGGTCGGGAACTTGGCGACGTCGAACATCTCCGGCTTCTTGGCGTGCTCGTTCAGCTTGTCGTTACCGAAGTCGATGCTGTTGGCGTCGATGACGATGTCGACCGTGCCGGTCTTGGCCGCGCGGTCCAGCAGGATGCCGCCTTCGCTCTTGTTGAACTTGCCGCGCCAGACCGACAGGCCGCCGAAGTGGTCGGCTTCGAAGCTCGGGTAGGTGTGGGTCGGGTCGATCTTGTAGCTGTCGGCGGCGAAGGCGCTGCTTGCGAATGCCGCGGCCAGGAGGGCGATGCTCAGGTGCTTCAGTTTCATGTGACGGGTTTCCTTCGTTAGTGTGGATGCTGCCTATTAACTTCTGCTAATTAACCCGCGGCGACGCGGAATTTGATGACGATGTCGTCGGCGACGATGCTGGTGTCCTGCCACTCGCCTTCACCGACGTTGAAGACGCGGCGCTTGATCGGCAACTGGCCTTCGAATACCTGTTTGCCGCCCTCGGGCTTCACGTTGAGCGGGAAGCTGACGTCGGCGGTCTTGCCCTTGATGGTCAGCTTGCCGGTGACGGTCAGCTTGCCGGCGCCGGCCGGCTTGATCGAGGACGAGACGAAGGTCGCCTTCGGGAACTGGGCCGAGTTGAACCACTCCTTCTTGGCGATTTCCTTGTTGTAGTCGGCCTGGCCCATGTCGAAGCTGGCGGTGTCGATGTCGACCCGCGCGCTGGCCTTGTCCGGGTGCGCGGCGTCGTAGTCGATCCGGGCGTCGAAGCGTTTGAAACTGGATTCGACCGGCACATCCATCTGCTTGAACACGGCCGAGACGCTGCTGTGGGCGACGTCGGTCTTGAGCGGCGCGGCGTTCGCGACCAGGGCGACGCCGAGGAGGATGCCGGCCAGGGAACGGGTGGTTTTCATGCTTTCTCCTTCAAATGGAACGACCGGGCAGCATGCGGCGCATGGTGCCGTCGCGGTCGAGGATCTGGTGCTTCAGGGCGGCCAGCAGGTGCAGGGCGACCAGGGCCGCCATGGTCATGGTCGACCAGTAATGGACCGGCTTGAAGATGTCGGCCAGGGCCGGATTCTTGGCGTAGAACACCGGCAGCTGGAACAGGCCGAAGTACTTGACCGGCACGCCGGCCGCCAGGGTGTACAGGTAGCCCGAGACGGGCACGGCGAACATGAGCAGGTAGAGCAGGTGGTGCAGGCCATGGGCCGCGCGTTGCTGCCAGGCCGGCATCGACGCCGCGAGCGCCGGCGGACGGTTCTTCAGCCGCCACAGCAGGCGCAGGGCGGCCAGCAGCAGCACGGTCACGCCGGCCCATTTGTGCCAGGAGTAGTAGCGCAGCTTGGTCGGCGAAAAGCCCGGGATGTCCGTCATCACCAGGCCGAGCGTGAAGGCGCCCACGATCAGCACGGCGATCAGCCAGTGAAGTGCGATCGCGGTCGTGGTGTAGCGCTTGTGCTCCTGCCGCTGCTGCTGGTACATGTTTGGCTCCGGAAAATATTCTTGCTGGAACAAGATCTTAACAAAATAGCTGGTGTATTGATTCCATACTTTAACAATTCCATCGGGCGCCAGGAAGCCAGTAGAACGGATAACATTGTTCAGCTGGCGGGACAATCGGAAAAGCCAACCCTCCGATGAGAGCATGGCGAAGGTAAAATGTTGACTTGGCCGATTTATCAATGATAATTGTCGGCCATGAATATTTCCTCGAATACCTTATGATGTCGTCTGTTCCCGGCCGGGCGCCGTTTGCGCTCCGCCTGCCACTCCTTTTGCTGGGCGTGGCCCTGGCCACCTGCGCGCATGCGGACGAACAGTCGAGCGAGCGTAAGGGCGGCGAACGCCAGGCCGAATTCGCCGACCTGTCGATCGAGGAACTGGCGAACATCGAGGTGACGTCGGTGTCCAAGCGGCCCGAGCGCCTGCAGGACGCGCCGGCCTCGGTGTTCGTGATCACCGCCGACGACATCCGCCGCTCCGGCAGCCGCAGCCTGGCCGAAGCGCTGCGCCTGGCGCCCAACCTGGAAGTGGCGCGCTCGAACAACACCGGTTACTACATCTCCGCGCGCGGCATGAACGGCTCCAGCAACAGCCCCGCCAACAAGCTGCTGGTGATGATCGACGGCCGTTCCGTGTATTCGCCGCTGTTCTCGGGCGTGTTCTGGGACGAGCCCGACGTCATGCTGGAAGACATCGAACGCATCGAGGTGATCAGCGGCCCCGGCGGCACGCTGTGGGGCGTGAATGCCGTGAACGGCATCATCAACATCACCACCCGCCATGCGGCCGATACCCGCGGCGACCTGCTGGTGCTGCGCGGCGACAGCGACGGCGCGCAAGCCGCCTTCCGCCACGGCGCGGGCGGACCGGAACACAGCTGGCGCGTGTATGGCAAGGTATTCGGCCTGGGCCATAGCGAGCTCGCCAGCGGCGCGCCGATCGACGACGCCTGGGACCAGGGCCAGGTCGGCTTCCGCTCCGACTGGGAGCACGGCCAGGACCGCTTCAGCCTCAACGGCAACGCCTGGCGCGGTCGCCAGGGCCAGCCGGCGCCGGGCGCCATCGCCGCGCCGGGTGCCAGCGTCGGCGTCGACGACATCATCACGCGCGGCGCCAACCTGACCGGACGCTGGGAACATGCGCTCGAGGACGGCGGCAGTCTCAGCGTCCAGGCCTATTACGACCACCGCTACCGCCAGGTGCCGCCGACCTTCACGGATTCGGTCGACATCGCCGACATCCAGCTCCAGCATTCGCTGCCGACCCTGGGCATGCACAGCATCGTGTGGGGCGGCGAGTACCGCGACAGCTGGGACAAGGTCGACAACAGCCGCTTCGTCGCTTTCCTGCCGGCCAGCGACCGCCAGGCCTGGGCCAGCCTGTTCGCCCAGGACGAGATGGCGCTGCGCGACGACCTGCGCCTGACGGCCGGCGCGCGCTACGAGCACAACCCTTATACCGGCGCCGAATTCCTGCCGACCCTGCGCCTGTCCTGGCGCGTCTCGCCGGCGCACTCGCTGTGGGCCGGCTACTCGCGCACCGTGCGCGCACCGTCGCGCCTGGACGTCGATGCCTTCGTCCCCGGCGCGCCGCCCTATCTGCTGGCCGGCGGTCCGCGGGTGCGCTCCGAAGTGGCGCGCGTGTTCGAACTCGGCTACCGCGCCCAGGTGGGACAGCGGATGTCGTATTCGGTCACGGCCTTCCGCAACCTGTACGACCACTTGCGCACCCAGGACATCACGCCCGCCGGCACGATCGAATTCGGCAATAAGATGGAAGGCCGGGCGCATGGCCTCGAAGCCTGGGGCAGCTACCAGATGAGCGATGCCTGGCGCCTGTCGGGCGGCCTGACGGCGCTGCACGAGCGCTTCACGCTGAAACCCGGCAGCGTCGACGCCGGCAGCGTGGCGACCACCGGCACCGATCCGGCCTACACGGCCCAGCTGCGCTCCAGTTATGCCTTCGACAGCGCGCGCGAGCTGGAAGTGGCGGTGCGCCACGTCGGCGCCACCGGACGGCCCGCAGTGCCGGCCTACAATGCGCTCGACCTGCGCTTCGGCTGGCGTTTCGCACCGGGCATGGAGCTGTCGGTCATCGGCAACAACCTGAACGGCAGCCACGGCGAATACGGCGTGTCCCAGTTTCGCAGCGAAGTGGGGCGCAGCGTCGGCGTGAAGCTGGTGTGGCAGCGGTGATTCGATGACGTCGTCCCCGCGCAGGCGGGGACCCATGCCGAGCAACCTGGACCCCCGCCTTCGCGGGGGTGACGGTGGATATCGCCGGGGTGACGGGAGGGATGCTCAGATCGCCTTGGCCAGCTGGGCCGCCAGGCCGGTGTAGTTGGCCGGGGTCATCGCCAGCAGCAGGTCCTTGGCTTCCTGCGGCATGGCCAGCTTGCCGATGAACTCCTGCAGCGCTTCGCGGGTGATGCCCTTGCCGCGGGTGAGTTCCTTCAGCTGCTCGTACGGGTTCTCGATGCCGTAGCGGCGCATCACGGTCTGCACCGGCTCGGCCAGCACTTCCCAGTTGGCGTCCAGGTCCTGCTCCAGGCGCAGCGGGTTCACTTCCAGCTTGTTCAGGCCGCGCAGGCAACTGTCGTAAGCCAGCAGGGCGTAGCCGAAGCCGACGCCGATATTGCGCAGGACGGTCGAGTCGGTCAGGTCACGCTGCATGCGCGAGACCGGCAGCTTGTCGGCCATGTGGCGCAGCACCGAATTGGCCAGGCCCAGGTTGCCTTCCGAGTTTTCGAAGTCGATCGGGTTGACCTTGTGCGGCATGGTCGACGAACCGATTTCGCCGGCCTTCAGCTTCTGCTTGAAGTAACCCAGCGAGACATAGGTCCAGATGTCGCGGTTCAGGTCGAGCAGGATGGTGTTGGTGCGCGAGATCGCGTCGAACAGTTCGGCCATGTAGTCGTGCGGCTCGATCTGGATGGTGTAGGGGTTGAAGGTCAGGCCCAGGCGCTGTTCGATCACGTTCTTGCTGAATGCCGGCCAGTCGAAGCCCGGGTAGGCCGACAGGTGCGCGTTGTAGTTGCCGACCGCGCCATTCATCTTGCCGAGGATCTCGACGCCTTCGATGCGCTTGACGGCGCGCTGCAGGCGCGCGACCACGTTGGCGAATTCCTTGCCGAGGGTGGTCGGGCTGGCGGTCTGGCCGTGGGTGCGCGACAGCATCGGCAGGTCGGCGTTGACGTGGGCGATCTCGGTCAGCCTGGCGATGATGGCTTGCAGGGCCGGCAGCATCACGCCGTCGCGGGCCGCTTTCAGCATCATGCCGTGCGAGGTGTTGTTGATGTCTTCCGAGGTGCAGGCGAAGTGGATGAACTCGCTGGCCGCGACCAGTTCCGGCACGTCCTTGACCTTTTCCTTCAGCCAGTACTCGACGGCCTTGACGTCGTGGTTGGTGACGGCTTCGATTTCCTTGATGCGGGCGGCATCAAGGTCCGAGAAGCCGGCGGCCAGCTTGTCGAGCAGGGCGTTCGCCTCGGGCGAGAACGGCTTGAGTTCGGCAAAGCCGGCCTGCGACAGCGCCTGCAGCCAGGCGATCTCCACCTTCACGCGGTGGTGCATGAAGCCGGCTTCCGACAGGATCGGGCGCAGCTTGTCGGTCTTGGCGGCGTAGCGGCCGTCCAGCGGGGACAGGGCCGACAGGGTGGAGGAGGAGGCGGTAGAGGTCATGGCGGGCGGGGATGAGTGCAAAAGCGCGATTTTACCATCGGCAGCCTGCGCGAACCGGCTTTGTCAAGCCGAATGTGGACAGCGTTGCACGCCTTTCCCACGCCATTATCCGGTCATTGCCCGATGCTATACTGTCAGTCGGTCCCCTAATCTGAGCATTTATGAAACTCATCGGTTCCGTCACGAGTCCTTATGTGCGCAAGGTGCGCGTCGTGTTGGCAGAGAAGAAGCTCGACTATGTGTTCGAGCTCGACAACGTCTGGTCGGCGGATACGAAGATCAGCGCCACCAACCCGCTCGGCAAGGTGCCCTGCCTGGTGATGGAAGACGGCAGCCCGATGTACGATTCGCGCGTGATCGCCGAGTACCTGGACACGCTGACCCCGGTGTGCAAATTGTTGCCTGCCAACAGCCGCGACCGCGCCGACGTCAAGGTCTGGGAAGCGCTGGCCGACGGCGTCGGCGATGCCGCCGTGCTGGCCTACCTGGAGCGTACCCAGCGGCCCGCCGAGCTGCAGAGCCAGGCCTGGATCGAGCGCCAGATGGGCAAGGTCGGCAAGGGCCTGCAGGTCATGTCCGACAACCTCGGCGAGCAGCCGTTCTGCATGGGGATCCACTACACCCTGGCCGACGTCGCGGTCGGCTGCGTGCTGGGCTGGCTGTCCTTGCGCTTCCCCGCCATCGACTGGCGCGGCGAGCACCCGAACCTGGCGCGCCTGTTCGACAAGCTGTCCGAACGCCAGTCCTTCAAGGACACCGTGCCGGTCATCGCCTCGTGAGCGCCGCAACAAGCGCATCCGCCCCGACCACGGTCGTGTTCGGCGAAGCCCTGGTCGACGAATTCCCGACCGAGCAGGTGGTGGGCGGCGCGCCCTTCAACGTCGCGCGCCACCTGGCCGCCTTCATGGCGCCGAACCTGATGATCACCCGCATCGGCCGCGACCGCAACGGCCAGGCCGTGCGCGGGGAGTTCGAGCGTTTCGCGATGAGCGACGCCGGCCTGCAGCACGACCCGATGGAGGAAACCGGCCGCGTGGTGGTCGAAAGGAGCGGCCAGGGCCACCGCTTCCGCATCCTGCCGCGCCAGGCCTACGACTTCATCGACGCCGCCGCGGCCGCCGCCAGCCTGGCGAACGCCGATGCCGGCATCGTCTATTTCGGCACCCAGGCCCAGCGCGAGGAACGCTCGCGCGCCGCCCTGGCCGCCGTGCTCGAGGCGACGCCGGCCAAACGCTACCTCGACCTCAACCTGCGTCCCGGCCAGTACGAGGAGGGCACCGTCACGCGCTCGCTCGAGGCAGCCGACATCGTCAAGGTCAATGAAGACGAGTTGCAGGCGTTGTTCCAGTGGTATTTCCAGATCGGCCCGAACGATGCGCCGCTGGCCACCGAGGAAGTGCACGCGGCCTGCCGCGCGCTGATGGACCGCTTTGGGCTGGAAACCCTGATCGTGACCCTGGGCCACCGCGGCTCGGTGGTGTTCCTGGCGGACGGCGGCCTGATCGCCAACCGCGACAACCCGGCGCCGCCCTTCGTGATCGACACGGTGGGGGCGGGCGACGCCTTCTCGGCGATCTTCCTGCTGGGCCGCATGCGCGGTTGGCCGCTCGAGCTGACCCTGGCGCGCGCCAACGAATTCGCCGGCGCGATCTGCGCGGTCGCCGGCGCGGTGCCGCGCGACCTGAACTTCTACGACAAATGGGTCACGCGCTGGCGCGACCCGGCTGCCGCTGTCCCGGGAGCTTTCAGCCCTCGCTAGGGTCCATTTGGCTTTGCAGATAGTTCTGGATACCCACCTTGACGATCAGGTCGAGCTGGGTTTCCAGCCACTCGATGTGCTCCTCGGTGTCTTCGAGGATGTCCAGCAGCAGGTCGCGCGAGACGTAGTCGCGCACGGTCTCGCAGGCGGCGATGCCGTCCTTGATGGTCTGCTGGGCGGCGCGCTCGAGCTTGAGGTCGCATTCCAGCATTTCCTGGGTCGACTCGCCGATCAGCAGCTTGTGCAGGGCCTGCAGGTTGGGCAGGCCGTCCAGCATCAGGATGCGGTCGATCAGCCGGTCCGCATGCTTCATCTCGCCGATCGACTCGTCGTATTCCTTCTTGCCGAGACGGGTGAAGCCCCAGTGCTTGTACATGCGCGCATGCAGGAAGTACTGGTTGACCGCGGTGAGTTCGTTGGTCAGCTGCGCATTGAGCGCGCGGATGATGTTCGGATCGCCCTTCATGGAGTGCCCTTGTTTATTGTTGACGTGATATCGGCATCATAGCAAACCGCGGGGCCCGCTATGCTTATATCGATGCCAGCGCCACACCGCCGGCCAGCAGCAGCGAGATCGAGGCGATCGCGATGCCCACCGTGCGCCTGCGGTTGGTGAGCGTCCACAACACCACCCCGGACAGCGACAGCAGGATGATCGAACCGGCAAGCGTGTCCACCAGCAGGATCCAGCCCACGCTCATGCCCACGCCCTTGTGCAGGTTGGTGAGGGTGGCGAAGACATTGTTCTCGGTACGCTTCAGGGTCACGTAGTTGTTGCCGACCCAGTACTCGGCCGCTACCGCGCCGGAGGGGGACGTAAAACTGGCGCTCCAGCGCGCCGGCTGGACCAGGCTGCGGTCGCCCCAGGCCACGGTGCGCGCCGGATCGAGTTTCACGCGCGCCGGATCGGGGTCGAGCTTGAGCGAGGATTTCAGCCAGGCGGCCAGCGCCTGCGGGTCGGCCGGGGCCGGGTCGGGCAGGGGTAGCTGCACCGTGCTTTCCTGGGTTTGCGCGGCGGGAATCTTCAGCACCGCGCGGTGGTTCAGCAGGATGCCGGTGCCGCCGAACAGCAGGCCGAGCACGGCGCCCCACAGGCCGATCCAGCCATGCATCTTGCGCAGCCACCTGACGGCGACGGCGCGGCGCGAAGGCGTGGGCGGCGGTTGAACCGTAAACGGGGGCGGCGGCGTCCTCGGATTGCGAAACGGGATGACGGGCATAAGACAGGCGAGATGGCTGCTTCGGAAGCACCATGTTATCAGGACGCGCCGCGCACCGGCCGCTTCGCGCATCGATATGTGTGCGGCAATCCCGCGCTTTGCTGCGAGGTCATGGCGCTTGTAAAACTGGACCGGCGTCGCTGGCGCCGCAGGCGCGGCGACGGCCGGGACGATTCGGAAAAATCAGGCGGCCAGGCCGGCGACCGGGGTGCGCCGCAGCTCGGTGACCGTGGTGGTCGATTCCAGGTGTTCGTTCATCACTTCGCGGGCATAGCTGACGCATTTGCCGCAGCAGGTGCCGACGCCGAGCTCTTTGTACAGGTCGGACATCGAGGTCAGGCCCATTTCGACGGCCTGGCGGATTTCACGGTCGGAGATGTTGTTGCAGACGCAAACGATCATGGTCTTTATTCCGGTGTTGTTTGAGGTATAATGCGAATCATTCTCATTATGTTTTGTATTCTCCTGAAATCGAAGCCTGAATGCAAGCGTTTTGTCGCGTAATCGAAGCAGAGTGAACCGAAGTAGACAAATCGCAAATAGAAATAATTCGCATTTAGGTTTATGATGCTCACATGTCTCATCAGCGCTGCAGCCGAATTCGATTGGAAGCGACATCATGACTCTTGCACCGACCCTGACCACGCTCGACGCCTTGAAGGCGGGCCAGAGCGCCACCGTGATCCATCTCGCGCCCAGCCACGGGCATGGCGGCGATGGCGCCGACGTGTCGCGCCGCCTGATGGAGCTCGGCTTCGTCCCCGGCGAACGGATCCGCATGCTGAAGGGCGGCCTGCTGGGCGGCCCGCTGGCAGTCAAGGTCGGCCAATCCACTTTCGCCCTGCGCCGTTTCGAAGCGGCGCTGATCTCGATCCAGCCGGAATAAGGCCATATATACATGGGAGCAGTAGAACAGCAGGTCCAGGCAGCGGCCAGGACGCCGCTCATCGCCCTGCTGGGTAATCCGAACTGCGGCAAGACGGCGCTGTTCAACCGGCTCACCGGCGCGCGCCAGAAGGTCGCGAACTACGCCGGCGTCACCATCGAACGCAAGGAAGGCAGCTTCACCCTGCCGGGCGGCCGCGCCATCCGCGTGCTCGACCTGCCGGGCGCCTACAGCCTGTCCGCCCACACCCCCGACGAAGCCATCACGCGCGACGTGGTAGCCGGCCTGCGCGCCGGCGAACAGGCGCCGGACGCCGTGGTCTGCGTCGTCAACGCCACCAACCTGCGCCTGAACCTGCGCCTGGTGCTCGAGATCCAGCGCCTGGGCCTGCCGATGGTGCTGGCCCTGAACATGGTCGACGTCGCCAACAAGCGCGGCATCGAGATCGACACCAAAAAGCTGTCGCAGGAGCTGGGCATGCCGGTGGTCGAGACCGTGGCCGTGCAGTCGGGCGGCGAGAAGTCCCTGCTGACAGCGCTCGAAGCGCTGTCCTTCGGCGCGCCGGCCAGGCCGCGCGCCCTGAACGCGATCGACGCCGTGCCGGTCGAGGAGACCCAGCGCGAGGTGCGCCGCATCATCGAGGCCTGCGTCAGCTTCGACAAGGACACCGGTAACCTCTCCGAGCAGATCGACCAGGTCGTGCTGCATCCGGTGCTGGGCCCGGTGATCCTGGCCGCGCTGATGTTCCTGGTGTTCCAGGCCGTGTTCAGCTGGGCCGCGGTGCCGATGGACTTGATCAAGAACGGCGTCGAAGGACTCGGCACCTGGATCGGTTCCAGCATGGCCGAAGGCCCGCTGCGCAGCCTGATCGTCGAGGGCATCTTCGGCGGCGTCGGCAGCGTGCTGGTATTCCTGCCGCAGATCCTGATCCTGTTCTTCTTCATCCTGATCCTCGAGGATTGCGGCTACCTGCCGCGCGCGGCCTTCCTGCTCGACCGCCTGATGGGCGGCGTCGGCCTGTCCGGACGCGCCTTCATCCCGCTGCTGTCCTCCTTCGCCTGCGCGATCCCCGGCGTGATGGCGGCGCGCACGATCCAGAACCCGCGCGACCGCCTGGTGACGATCATGATCGCGCCGCTGATGACCTGTTCGGCGCGCCTGCCGGTGTATGCGCTGGTGATCGCGGCCTTCATCCCGAACCGCCAGCTGGGCGCCGGCATCAACCTGCAGGGCCTGGTGCTGTTCCTGCTGTACGCGGCCGGCATCGTCAGCGCGATGGGCGTGGCCTGGTTCTTCAAGCGCGCCGCGCGCGCCAAGGGGCAGCACCCGCTGATGCTGGAGCTGCCGGCCTACCACTGGCCGCACCTGCAGAACCTGGCGCTGGGCCTGTGGGAACGCGCGAAGATCTTCCTGACCCGCGTCGGCACCGTGATCCTGACCCTGATGGTGCTGGTCTGGTTCCTGTCGAGCTTCCCGGGCGCGCCGGAAGGGGCGACCCATCCGCCGATCTACTACAGCGTGGCCGGCATGCTGGGACGCGCGCTGGCGGTGGTCTTCGAGCCGATCGGCTTCGGCTGGCAGATCTGCATCGCGCTGGTGCCCGGCATGGCCGCGCGCGAAGTCGCGGTCGGCGCCCTCGGCACCGTCTACGCACTGTCCAGCAGCGGCGACGACGTCGCCAACTCGCTGGCGCCGCTGATCGCCCACTCCTGGAGCCTGGCGACCGCGCTGTCGCTGCTGGCCTGGTACGTGTTCGCGCCGCAGTGCCTGTCGACCCTGTCCGTCGTGCGCCGCGAGACCGGCAGCATCCGCTACGCCTTCCTGATGGCCGGCTACATGTTCGCGCTGGCCTACACGGCTTCCTTCATCACCTACCACGTCGCGCGCTGGGCGCTGGGGAGCTGAGATGGTCCAGTACCTGATCGTCGGCCTCATCGTGCTGCTCGCGGCGCTGTACGCGGCGGGCAAATACCTGCCGCTGTCCTGGCGCCGCAAGATCGTCTACAAGTTCTCGGACGGCTCCGGCCGCGGCCTGCTGGCGCGCTGGCTCGACAAGGATGCGGGCTGCGGCAGCGGCTGCGATACCTGCGGGACCTGCGAAACGGAACCGATGCCGGAGAAGGATGCGCAGGGACGCAAGATCATTCAGGTGCATGTGAAGCGCTAGATCCGTCGTTCCGTTTCCTCCCGTCGTTCCCGCGAAAGCGGGAACCCATGCTGAACCTCGGAATAAGTCGAATACCGATTCAGCTGGACGATTGCCGGAGCCTCGGTATGACGCTTCTAGGCTAACAATGCCATCAAGCGCTTCGCATCGAAAGGCGCCCGCACCTTGATGTCGTTGTCGAAGTAGCAGTACACATCCCGGCCCCCGGCCTTCGGCGGCGCCACCTCCGACACCAGCCGCGCATCCTCCGGCTGTTCCCCTGCGCTCCACGAGCGTATCTTTTCCGCCCAGCGCTCCAGCGAATCGTCCTCGTAACCGCTCGCATACAGCTCATGCTCGCCGTGCAGGCGGATGTAGACGAAGTCCGCGGTGACGTCTTCCCAGTCCGGCCACTTGCCCGCGGTGTCCGCCACCACCAGCGCCACCTTGTACCGGCGCAGCAGGGCGATGAAGGCCTCGTCGCGGAAGCTCTCGTGGCGCACCTCGACCGCGTGGCGCAGCGGGCGCACGGCGTCGATCTCCAGCAGCGCACGCCCCTCCATCCTGGCATCGTGGCGGCGCGCGATGGCCAGCGCCTGGCCGGTGTCGCGCGGCAGCAGGGACAGGAAGTGCCCGATCTTGTCGGGATCGAAGCGCAGCTGCGGCGGGAACTGCCACAGGATCGGCCCGAGCTTCTCGCGCAGCGCGAACACGCCCGAGGCCAGCACGTTCGCCAGCGGCGTCTCGATCCCGCGCAGCTTGAGCATGTGGGTGATGAAGCGGTTGCCCTTCACCGCGAACACGAAGCCGGGCGGCGTGGCCGCATACCAGGCCGCATAGCTCGCGGGCCGCTGCAGCGCATAGAAGGAACCGTTGATCTCGATGGTGCGGAGGAAGCGCGATGCGTAATCCAGTTCGCGCGCCTGGACCAGCCCCGGCGGATAGAACACCCCGCGCCAGGGTTCGTAACGCCAGCCCGAGATGCCGATGTAAATCTTGCCCATGCCTGCGATGGTAGGGCGGGCAGCGGTGGCACTCGGTGCGTTGACGAACCGTGATCGGGCTCGCTTGCGGTCCAGGCCATGTGCGCTGTACTTTGACTTGTACTATATATTGTACAAGTCAATGGTATTGTGGAGATAGCAAGGACGCGCAGGGAAGCCCGTTCGAAGGGATCGGCAAGCCCGAGGCCCTGAAACACAGCCTGAGCGGCTGCTGGTCGCGCCGGATCGACGAGACCAAGCGCCTGGTCTACGAAGTGCAGGATGAAGAGCTTGTCATCATCTCCTGCCGCTACCATTACTGACGGACCAAGCACGCAAACTTCGCAGACCGCCGGCGCCACAAACCCACGGCCCCAAGCCCCGCCGCCAGCATCGCCCACGCAGGCGCCTCCGGCACCGGCGTCACCGGCGAGGTCGAGACCATGCTGAGGACCGTGCCCTCGGTCCAGTACAGGTGGTGCTCGGTGGTGGTAGAGGGATCGAACCGGTATTCGTAGCTCATCTTGCCGGGCTCAGCCTACACGTGTTTGTTAAGAAAGTCCTGTCCGCTTGACACAATGTCGCCGGCCGGCCACAAGCGCTGGCCGGCTCGGCAGTGCTTATTTCCCAGCCGAAACGACCGGCAGCTCGATCGCGCTTTCCATGCCCGGCGCGTGGTAGACGCGCTGGGTCGCCTTGCGGAAGTCGCCCGCCTTGGCATGGAAGATGTTGGGCACGAAGGTCTGCGGATTGCGGTCGTACAGCGGGAACCAGCTGGACTGGATCTGCACCATGATGCGGTGGCCGGGCAGGAAGACGTGGTCGACGTTCGGCAGCGCGAAGCGGTAGCGTTCGGCCTTGTTGGCCGGGATGGCCGCCGGTTTGTCGAAGCCCTGGCGGTAGCGGCCGCGCAGGATGTCCATCGCGATCGGCAGCTGGTAGCCGCCCATTTCGGGCTGGGCCGCGACCTCGTCCGGATACACGTCGATCAGCTTGACCACCCAGTCGCTGTCGGTGCCGGACGTCGACGCGAACAGGTTCACCATCGGCTCGCCGGCCAGCTCCAGGGGTTTGCTCAGCGGTTCGCTCACATAGGTCAGCACGTCCGGGCGGTCGGAATACGAACGCTGGTCGGTCACCAGCCAGGGCTTCCAGACCGTGCCTTCGCCCATGCGCACCGGACGCGGCACGAAGGGCACCGGTTTCGCCGGATCGGACACGTATTCGTCGAAGGCCGCACCCTTGGCGTCGCCCTTCTCGAATCCGAGCGCGAAGCCCGGCTTCAGGTACAGCGCGGTCGAACTCGGGACCAGCGGCCACTGCTCCAGCCGGCGCCAGCGGTTCACGCCGGTCTGGTAGCTCCACACGGGCGGGGTATCGAAGGCCGGCGCGCCATCCTTCAGGTACTGGTTAAAGAAGGGCAGCATGACTTCGCGGCGGAACTGGCGGGCGGTGTCGCCGGTGAATTTCAGGGCGCCCAGCGAGGAACCATCGTAGTTCACGCCGCTGTGGCGCCACGGGCCGACCACCAGCGAATTCAGCTTGTTGTCCTTGTCCTTCGGCTCCACCGCCGCATAGGTCGCGTAGGCGCCGTAGATGTCTTCCTGGTCCCAGCGGCCGACCACGGTCATGGTCGGCACCGTCAGGGGTTTCTTCGCCAGGATGCGGTCCAGCGCCTGCTCCTGCCAGTAGCTGTCGTAGGCCGGGTGCTCGAAGATTTTCTTCGTGAAGTTCAGCTGGTCGACACCGTAGATGTGGGCGTAGTCCGCGGTCGAACCGGCGCGCAGGAAGGCGTCGTAGTCGTCGTAGATGCCGGTGACGATCTCCTCGCCCTTGCCGCGCGCCGAGTTCTGGCCGGCGATATACGCCAGGTTGGTGTTGCGGAAGGCGCCGTTGTGGAACCAGTCGTCGCCGCGCCAGCCGTCGACCATGGGGCTCATCGGCACCGCCGCCTTCAGCGCCGGGTGCGGTTCGGCCAGCGCCATCAGTACCGTGAAGCCCTCGTAGGACGAGCCGACCATGCCGACCTTGCCGTTCGATTCCTTGACGTTCTTGACCAGCCAGTCGATGGTGTCCCAGGCATCGGTGCTGTGGTCGACCTGGGTGTTGTTCAGCGGGCCGCGTACCGGCCGCGTCATCACGTAGTCGCCTTCCGAGCCGTACTTGCCGCGCACGTCCTGGAACACGCGGATATAGCCGTTCTCGATGAAGGCGTCGTCGCCGTCGCCCAGCAGCGAGGCGATGTGCGGGCTCTTCATGCGGGCAGTGCGGCCGGAGGCGTTATACGGCGTGCGGGTCAGCATGATCGGCGCGTGACTGACGCCCTTCGGGATCACGATCACGGTGTGCAGCTTGACGCCGTCGCGCATCGGGATCATCACCTCCTGCTTCAGGTAGTCGGCATTCGGGAGCGTGATGGAGAATTTGTCGGACGGGATGTCGGGCGCCATCGCCGGCGTCTGCGCCAGGGCCGTGCCGCCGAGTGCGGCGAGCAGCAGCGAAAGAATGGACAGGGACGGCAGGCTGGGGCGCGGCATCGAGGGTCTCCTAGATTGTTAAAAGTTGCATTCAAGCATATTACCCAAGCGGGGAGCGGTACGCAATTGCGAGGCAAAATGTTAAGCTAGCGCTATTTTCCCCGACCACGGCCCGCCGATGATCATCGTTCACCACCTGAACAACTCCCGCTCCCAGCGCATCCTGTGGCTGCTGGAGGAACTCGGCCTGGCGTACGAGATCAAGAAATACCAGCGCGACCCGAAGACGATGCTGGCGCCGCCGGACCTGCGCGCCGTGCACCCGCTGGGAAAATCGCCGGTGATCCAGGATGGCGACACCATCGTGGCCGAGTCCGGCGCCATCATCGACTACCTGGTCGGGCGTTACGGCAACGGCCGCCTGGAACCGAAGCCCGATACGCCCGAGCGCCTGCGCTACACCTATTTCCTGCACTATGCGGAAGGGTCGGCGATGCCGCCGCTGCTGCTCAAGCTGGTGTTCGACCGCGTCGAGAGTGCGCCCGCCCCCTTCTTCGTGCGCCCGATCGCGCGCGCCATCGCCAACCGGGTCAAGGACAGCTTCGTGCTGCCGCAGATCCGCCAGCACCTGGCCTTCCTCGAGGGCGAGCTGGCGGAGCGCGACTGGTTTGCCGGCGACGCGTTCACGGCGGCCGACATCCAGGTCAGCTTCCCGTTGGAAGCGGCGTCCGCGCGCGGTGGACTGGACGGCAAGTATCCGAAGCTGAGCGGCTTCCTCGAACGCATCCACGCACGTCCGGCCTACCGGCGTGCGCTCGAACGGGGCGGCAAGTACGATTTCGTCAAGTAAGAGAGTATGGCAAAGCTGCTGGCCATCGATGGCCTGAACATCGTCCGCCGGGTCTACGAGGCCAGTCCGGAGCCGGACTCCGACCTGAAGGCCAGCATCGCCCTGCGCCACGCCTTCTCGTCCTTCCGCAACCTGCTGGAGGCGCATTCGCCGACCCACGTGCTGGCGGCCTTCGACTACGGCGGCCAGACCTGGCGCCACGCCCTGTACCCGCGCTACCGCGAGGGACGGGCGCCGATGCCCTCGGACCTGCGCAATGCGCTGCCGGAATTCCACGAGCGCCTGCGCGCGGCCGGCCTGTACGTGCTCATGATTCCCGAGGTCGAGGCCGACGACGTGATCGCCACCGGCGTCATGCGCTGGCTGTCGGAGGGCAGGGGAGACGCGGTGGTCGCCACCACCGACAAGGACCTGCACACCCTGATCGCCCATGGCGCCCTGGTGTGGGACCATTTCAAGGGCGAGTGGCATGACGACGCCTGGGTGCGCAACAAGTTCGGCGTGGCGCCCGAGCGCATCCACGACCTGCTGGCGCTGATGGGCGACCCGACCGACGGCGTGCCGGGCGTCTCGAAGGTCGGCATGAAGACCGCGGCGCGCCTGCTGAACGCCTACGGCGACCTGGACGCGGTGATGGCCGGCGCCGGCATCCTCAAGACCCCGCTGGGCGAGCGCCTGCGCGCCGAGCGCGAGATCCTCGAGGTCTCGCGCAAGCTGGTCGACCTGAAGACCGACGTCAAGTTGGGAGTGAGCTGGAAGATGCTGGCGTGGGACGCCAACTGAGGAAGGACAGGAAAACCATATGCTCAAGGCAGTGATTGTCGATTCGAACGCGATCTCGCGCGGCCTGCTCAACACCGTGCTGACCGACGGCGGCTACGAGGTGGCCGGCCAGACCCATACCAGCCTGCTCGGCTACGCACTGGCGCAGAAGCACCGCCCGCACATCTTCTGCATCGCGCGCGAGCAGGTCGAGGACGGCAACGACGTGGTCGAGCAGCTGCGCACCCATCTGCCGAAAACACTGATCTTCATGGTCTCCGGCACCCTCGACGCACCCGCGGTGCAGGCCGCGCTGACGCGCGGGGTGCAGGGCTTCATCGTCAAGCCCTTCAAGGCGGAGACCGTGCTGCGGACCATTCGCACTACGGTGCTGAATATCGTCAGGCAGCATCGGGGCGCCTGAACGTCGTAGAGAAGCCGCGGGGGCGACGGACGTTCTTATTAAAACGCTTCCCACTCCGCCGCCACCGGCGCCTTGCGCTGCGCCGGTTTGGCCGCCTGCGCCAGCTTCGGCGCTTCGACGCGCTTCACCGGCCTGGAAGGCGTCGGCGCCACGGCCTGCGCCGTGCCCTCCACCTTGAACACACTCACCGCCTGCGCCAGGCGCGCTGCCTGGTCCTGCATCGCTTCGGCGGCGGCCGAGGTCTGCTCGACCAGTGCCGCGTTCTGCTGGGTGACTTCATCCATCTGCGCGATCGCCCGGTTGATCTGCTCGATGCCGCTGCTCTGCTCGTGGCTGGCGGCGGTGATTTCGCTCATGATGTCGGTCACGCGGCGCACGCCGTCGACGATCTCGCGCATGGTGCTGCCGGCTTCGCCGACCAGCTTGCTGCCGTTCTCGACCTTGCCGGTCGAATCCACGATCAGGGCCTTGATCTCGCGCGCCGCCGCGGCGGAGCGCTGGGCCAGGTTGCGGACTTCGCCGGCGACGACCGCGAAGCCGCGGCCTTGCTCGCCGGCGCGCGCCGCTTCCACCGCCGCGTTCAGCGCCAGGATATTGGTCTGGAAGGCGATGCCGTCGATGACGCCGATGATGTCGGCGATCTTGCCGGAGGCATCGTGGATCTCGCGCATGGTACCGACCACCTGCTCGATCACGGCGCCGCCGCGCGCCGCCACGTTCGAGGCCGATTCCGCCAGCACGTTGGCCTGGCGCGCGTTGTCGGCGTTTTGCTTGACGGTCGAGGTCAGCTCTTCCATCGAAGACGCGGTCTCTTCCAGCGAGCTGGCCTGCTGCTCGGTGCGCGAGGACAGGTCCAGGCTGCCGGCCGCCACTTCGCCCGAGGCGGTGGTGATGGTGTCGGTGCCGCTGCGCACGGTCCGCACGGTGCGCGCCAGGCTTTCGTTCATCGCCTTCAGGGCCTGCAGCAGCTGGCCCATCTCGTCGTGGGTGGTCACCTCGATGCGGCTGGTGAGATCGCCGGCGGCGACGGTATTCGCCACTTCCAGCGCACGCGCGACCGGCACCGCGATCGCTACCGAGATGCGCCAGGCGATTAGACCCGCCGCCGCCAGGATGGCCAGGCCCAGGCCGATCATCAGCGTGCGGGTTTCCGAGTAGGTGAGTTCGGCGTTTTCGCTGGCCGCCGCGACGGCCGTCTTCTGCAGCTTGATCTGCTCGTTCAGGACCTTCTTGTAGGCCAGCAGCAGGGGGCGGAATTCGCTGGTCAGGTAAGCCTTGGCGCCATCGATGTCGCCGGCGCCGATGCGCTTGAGCAGCTCGTCCTGGTCCTTGACGAACTTGGCGTTGTGCTCGGCGCTCCGGTTGGCCAGCTCGCGCTCCGCGCCAGCGGTGGTCTCGGCATGGTAGTCGTCGAGGATGGACTGGATCGCGGCGCGCGCCTTCATCACGTTGGCGGTCTGCAGCTTGCGGTCGGCCGGATCGTCGTTGAGCATCTGGTTGCGCAGCGCCACCGAGATGTTGTTGGTCTGGTCGAGGATCGAGGTTGCTGCTTCGATCTTCGGCATGCGTTGCTGCACGATGTCACGGGCACCCTGGTTGACGCGGCCGAGCATGGTCACGGCCAGCACGAGAACGACGACCAGCATGGCGCAGATGACGCCAAAGCCCAGCGCAAGGCGAGTGCGCAGTTTGAGATTACTGAAATTCATGATGTTGTTGGAGGTGAAGCGGGGTCAAACGAGATGAAGCAGACAGCCGCGGCGCAGACCGCCGCCGCGGGAGGCAGTGCTATCAGGCGGCGGACCGTGCGGCGGCGAGCAGGCCCATGTCTTCGGAGCTGAGCAGCTTGTCGATGTCGAGCAGGATCAGCATGCGCTCGCCGACGGTGCCCAGGCCTTGCAGGTATTCCGCGGCGACGCTGGCACCCAGGTCCGGCGCGGCCTTGATCTGGTCCGGCGTCAGGGTCACGACGTCCGACACGCTGTCGACCACCATGCCGATCGTGTGGCCGTTGATGTTCAGGACGATCACCACGGTGAACGCATCGTAGGTCGGGTTGCCGACATTGAACTTGATGCGCATGTCGACGATCGGCACGATGATGCCGCGCAGGTTGACCACGCCCTTCAGGTAGTCCGGCGCGCTGGCGATGCGGGTGACGTTGTCGTAGCCGCGGATTTCCTGGACCTTGAGGATGCTGAGCGCATATTCTTCCGCGCCGAGCCGGAACGACAGCACTTCTGTCGTGTTGTTGGTGTCTTCAGCCATTGCTGCTCCTATATGCAAAATTTTGCCGTGCGGCAACATTAGTGAAGATTACGATATTTCGGCGCGCAGTTCGATGAAGAAATGGCAAGCGCGGCTAAAAATCGTGAAATTTTGCGGAAGGATGCAACAGTTGATTGGGACGACGTGCGTGAGTGTCAGGCCGCGGAGGCCGAATCGATAATCCCCCCACCCAAACAGACATCCCCGTCATACAGCACGGCCGACTGCCCGGGCGTCACCGCCCATTGCGGCTCGTCGAAGCGCAGGGTGAAGCGGTCCAGGCCTTCCGGCGCCACGCTGCAGGCCACGTCGGCCTGGCGGTAGCGGGTCTTGGCGGACAGTGCGCGCGGGGCAGGCGGTTCGCCGGCGATCCAGCTGGCCTGGCCCGCGCCCAGTTCTGCCGACAGCAGCCACGGGTGGTCGTGGCCCTGCACGATGTAGAGGGTGTTGCTGGCGATGTCTTTTCGCGCCACGAACCACGGCTCGCTGGTGCCGTCCGCGTTCTTGTGCGACTTCAGGCCGCCGATGCCGATGCCCTTGCGCTGGCCCAGGGTGTAGAAGGACAGGCCGACGTGTTCGCCCACGGTCTGGCCGTTGTCCAGCTTGATCGGGCCCGGCTTGTGCTGCAGGTAGCGGCCCAGGAATTCGCGGAAGGGGCGCTCGCCGATGAAGCAGATGCCGGTCGAGTCCTTCTTGGCCGCGTTCGGCAGCTGCAGCTTCTCGGCGATCTTGCGGACCTCGGTCTTGGGAATCTCGCCCAGCGGGAACAGGGCTTTCGAGAGCTGCGCCTGGTTCAGGCGATGCAGGAAGTAGCTCTGGTCCTTGGTCGAATCGAAGGCCTTCAGCAGCTCGAACCTGCCGCTGCCGGTATTTTCGCGCACGCGCGCATAGTGGCCGGTCGCGATCAGGTCGGCGCCCAGCTTCATGGCGTGGTCGAGGAAGGCCTTGAACTTGATCTCGGCGTTGCACAGCACGTCCGGGTTCGGGGTGCGGCCGGCCTGGTACTCGCGCAGGAATTCCGCGAACACGCGGTCCTTATATTCGGCGGCAAAGTTGACGGCTTCGATGTCGACGCCGACCACGTCGGCCACGCTGGCCGCGTCGATCCAGTCCTGGCGCGTCGAGCAGTATTCGGAATCGTCGTCGTCTTCCCAGTTCTTCATGAACAGGCCGACGACTTCGTAGCCCTGTTCCTTCAGCATCCAGGCCGCGACCGAGGAGTCGACGCCGCCCGACATCCCGATCACGACTTTTTTCTTGCTCATGCTTACGTTACGTCCGGTTTGATTGAGAGACCGCCATCGAAAACCGTATGGTCGGTGTACAGCAGGTCGAGCGCGCTGCGCTTGCCGGCCAGGTAGTCGTCCACGCACTTCAGCACGATCGGGCTGCGGTGGCGATCCTGGCAGGCCGCCAGTTCGTCGCGCGTCATCCACAAGGTGCGCAGGATGCCGTCGTCGAGCGGCCGGTCGTACTGCCTGCCCGGCCTGCCGCAGAAGGTGAAGCGCAGGTAGGTGACGTCGGTGCCGCGCGACTTCGAGTGGTAGCGCGAGATGTACATGCCGACCAGCGCCTCGGGGACGAATTCGTGGGCGGTTTCTTCCATGGCCTCGCGGATCACCGCCTGTTCGAGCGATTCGAACGGATCGAGGTGGCCGGCCGGCTGGTTCAGCCGGATGCCGTCGCTGGTTTCCTCTTCGATCAGCAGAAAGCGGCCGTCATCGCGCTGAATGATCGCAGCGACGGTCACTGATGGTCTGAAGGTATGGGTCATGCGCGTCCTTGTAATGTGCCGACATTTTACCTTGATGGCACAGCCATTGCTTGCACGCACGCTGCATTGCAACAGTTCTGGTCGGGCTTTTTGCTTGATTTGATACAAAAAACGGCGGGATATCCCTAGGTCTGTAACACGTTGGGCAGCAAAATTGCCGATCTGTTTACGAAATACCACTGATCGGTATTGACAACTGCTCATGTCCGGTTTTGCGTGCTAGATTCTAGACAGTTTATCAATTTTACGGAGGCATGATGAAGATTGGTGTGCCGGCCGAAACCAGGCCAGGTGAGACACGCGTCGCAGCAACGCCCGAAACCGTCAAGAAGCTGGCAGCCCAGCACGAAGTCATCGTGCAGTCCGGCGCCGGCTTGCATGCTTCCGTAACCGACGAGGCCTATGCCGCCGCCGGCGCCCGCATCGGCAGCGCCCAGGAGGCCTTCCAGGCCGAGCTGGTGCTGAAGGTGCGCGCCCCGAACGCGGACGAGCGCACCCTGATGGCCCCGGGCGCCGCGCTGATCGGCATGCTGAACCCTTTCGATACCGAGAACCTGGCGGCGATGGCCGACAAGCGCCTCACCGCCTTCGCCCTGGAGGCCGCGCCGCGCATCACGCGCGCGCAGTCGATGGACGTGCTGTCGAGTCAAGCCAACATCGCCGGTTACAAAGCCGTGATGCTGGCCGCGAACGCCTATCAACGCTTCATGCCGATGCTGATGACGGCCGCCGGCACGGTCAAGGCGGCGCGTGTGCTGATCATGGGCGTGGGCGTGGCCGGCCTGCAGGCGATCGCCACCGCCAAGCGCCTGGGCGCCGTGATCGAGGCCTCCGACGTGCGCCCGCCGGTCAAGGAGCAGGTGGAGTCGCTGGGCGCCAAATTCATCGACGTCCCTTTCCTGACCGACGAAGAGAAGGAGATCGCGGTAGGAGCGGGCGGCTATGCACGCCCGATGCCGGCCGACTGGATGCGCCGCCAGGGCGAGCTGGTGCACGAACGCGCGAAGCTGGCCGACATCGTCATCACCACCGCCCTGATCCCGGGCCGCAAGGCGCCGGTGCTGATCCCGGAAGACACGGTGCGGGCCATGAAGCCGGGCTCCGTCATCGTCGACATGGCGATCGAGCAGGGCGGCAACTGCCCGCTGACGGAACTCGGCAAGACCGTGATCAAGCATGGGGTGACCATCATCGGCGAACCCAACCTGCCGGCCCTGGTGGCCGCCGATGCCTCGGCCCTGTACGCGCGCAACGTGCTCGACTTCCTGAAGCTCATCGTCGACAAGGAAGGCAGGCTCGCCATCGACCGCGAGGACGAGATCGTGCGCGCCGTGATGGTGTGTGCGGATGCTCAGGTCCTTCGAAATAATGCTGCGTAAATAAGTGGAGGAACGGAACATGGAAATCAGTCACACGATCATCAACCTGATCATCTTCGTGCTGGCGATCTACGTCGGCTACCACGTGGTGTGGACCGTCACGCCGGCCCTGCACACGCCGCTGATGGCGGTGACGAATGCGGTGTCGGCCATCATCATCGTCGGCGCCATGCTGGCGGCCGGCCTCACCGAGGGCCTTACCGGCCAGGTGGCGGGCACCATCGCGGTGGCGCTGGCGGCCGTCAATGTGTTCGGCGGCTTCCTGGTCACCCAGCGCATGCTGGAGATGTTCAAGAAGAAGGAGCCGAAGGCAGGCAAGGCCGTCGCGGCCGACAAGGCCGGCAATGGTATCGGCGCCAAGGAGGCCGCATGAATTTCATCAGCATGAATGTGGTGACCTTGCTGTACCTGGTGGCGTCGGTATGCTTCATCCAGGCCTTGAAAGGGCTGTCCTCGCCGTCTTCGGCGCGCATGGGCAATGCCTTCGGCATGACCGGCATGGCGATCGCCGTGGTGACCACGATCGCCCTGATGTTCAAGCTGCAGGAGCATATCCGCACGGGCGGCATGGGCTTCGGCCTGGTGCTGCTGGGCGTGGTGGTCGGCGGCGCGATCGGCACCGTTGCCGCGCGCCGGGTCGAGATGACCAAGATGCCGGAACTGGTGGCCGCCATGCACTCCCTCATCGGCCTGGCCGCGGTCTGCATCGCGATCGCCGCCGTGTCCGAGCCCTGGGCCTTCAATATCGCCGAACGCGGCGCCGCGCTCCCCTTCGGCAACCGACTGGAACTGTTCATCGGCACCTTCGTGGGTGCCGTCACCTTCTCGGGCTCGGTGATCGCGTTCGGCAAGCTGGCCGGCAAATATAAATTCCGCCTGTTCCAGGGCGCGCCGGTGCGCTATCCGGGCCAGCACATCATCAACCTGCTGGTGGCGATCGCCATCATCGCGCTGGGCCTCGTGTTCTGCTTCTCGGACGGCACAGCGCCTGCCTGGACGCCCTACATCGTGATGGCCTTGCTGTCCTTCGTCCTGGGCGTGCTGATCATCATCCCGATCGGTGGCGCCGACATGCCGGTGGTGGTGTCGATGCTGAATTCCTATTCGGGCTGGGCGGCGGCAGGCATCGGCTTTTCGCTGAACAACTCGATGCTGATCATCGCCGGCTCGCTGGTGGGGTCGAGCGGCGCCATCCTCTCGTACATCATGTGCAAGGCGATGAACCGCTCCTTCTTCAACGTGATCCTGGGCGGCTTCGGCGGCGAGGCGGCGGCCGACAGCGGCGGCGCTGCGAAGGAGCAGCGTCCGGTCAAATCCGGCTCGCCCGAGGACGCCGCCTTCATCCTGCAGAACGCGGAATCCGTGATCATCGTGCCCGGCTACGGCCTGGCGGTGGCGCGCGCCCAGCACTCGGTGAAGGAACTGGCCGAGAAGCTGACCGAGCACGGCGTGCAGGTGCGCTACGCGATCCACCCGGTGGCGGGCCGCATGCCCGGCCACATGAACGTGCTGCTGGCCGAGGCCGAAGTGCCCTACGACCAGGTGGCCGAGATGGAAGACATCAACGGCGAGTTCGGCCAGACCGACGTGGTGCTGGTGCTGGGCGCGAACGACGTGGTGAACCCGGCCGCCAAGGACCCGAAATCGCCGATCGCCGGCATGCCGATCCTGGAAGCCTACAAAGCCAAGAGCATCATCGTCAACAAGCGCTCGATGGCCTCCGGTTATGCGGGCCTGGACAACGACCTGTTCTACCAGCCGAACACGATGATGGTGTTCGGCGATGCGAAGAAGGTGATCGAGTCCATGGTCAAGGCGGTCGACTGAACGATCACGCCTTGCGCAGCAGGTCGACCCGGAACGGGGCCAGGAAGTTCGCCCCGTCCGGTCCCAGGTGGGCTTCGAATGCCGACTGCACCTGCGCGTACAGCGCGGGCGACAGGCGATGCTCGGTATGCGTCACCTGGATCACCTTCTGCTCGAAGTCGGCAAAGCTCCGGTACTTCACCTTTGCGCGGAAGAAGGTCTGGGACAGCAGCTCGAACGAGCCCTCGTCCACGGCCGCACGGGTCGCCTCGAAGGCGGCCGCGCGCACTTTCTCTTCATTGTGGAACAGGCGCAGGATCTCGTTGTAGTCGCCGCCGAACACCGGTTCCGAGATGTACACCAGGCCACCGGGCGCCAGCACCCGGTGCATCTCGGCGAAGGCCTGGCCCAGCAGGTCCAGCGGTACGTGGTGCAGGGACTTGAACAGGAAGACCACATCCACGCTGGCATCCGGCGCGGGAATCTGCTCCGCCCCGCCCAGCGCGAAACGCACGCCGGGCAGGTCGTCGACCAGCAGGTTCCTGTCGTGCTGGATGCGGTCGACCTCCAAGGCCAGGATGGCGGCGAAGCGGCCGCCGGCGGCAAGCAGCCGGGTCTGGCGCCCGGTGCCGCAGCCCAGTTCCAGCGCCCGCGCCGGCGTCGACGCCAGCGGCAGGGCGTCGAGCAGCACCCGTTCGTCCAGCACGGGCCCGCCGTCCGCGTCGGCGATTCGCATCGGCGTCATCTTATTTACCCGCCACGGCCTTTTCGACCGCCTCCAGTGCCTCCTTGCCGACCCGGCTTTCCATCTGCTTGTACACCGGCGCCATCGCCTTGCGCCAGGTTTCGCGCTCGGCCGGGGTCAGGGTGTAGACCGTGGTCTTGCCGCTGGCCTTGATCGCTTCGACTGCCTTGTCGTTTTCTTCCTGGGCGATGTCGTTGGTGTACTTGGTGGCATCAAGCATCGCCCCCTCGAGCTTGGTGCGGATGTCGGCCGGCAGGCCGTCCCAGAACTTCTTGTTGACGATGACCGCGTAGCCGATATAGCCGTGGTTGGAAATCGTCATGTCCTTCTGCACCTCGTGCATCTTCTGGGTGTAGATGTTCGACGGCGTGTTCTCGTTGCCGTCGACGACGCCGGTCTGCATCGCCTGGTAGACCTCGGAGAAGGCCATCACCTGCGGGTTGGCGCCGAGCGCGCGGAACTGGGCGTCCAGCACCTTCGAGCTCTGGATGCGCATCTTGAGGCCGCGGAAGTCGGCCGGCGTGTGCAGCGGCTTGTTGGCGGTCATGTCCTTGAAGCCGTTATCCCAATAGGCCAGGCCATGAACGCCCTTGGGCTCCAGCTTGGCGAAGAACCACTTGCCCACCGGGCCGTTGGTGACGCGATACAGCGCTTGCTTGTCAGGGAAAATGAAGGGCATGTCGAAGGCTTCGAATTCCTTCACGCCCAGCGGGCCGAACTTGGCCAGCGAGGGCGCCAGCATCTGGACCGATCCCAGCTGCAGCGCTTCCATTTCCTCCTTGTCCTTGTACAGCGTGCTGTTCGGGTAGACCTCGACCTTGACCCGGCCGCCCGTCGCCTTTTCCGCCAGCTCCTTGAAGCGCAGCGCACCCTTGCCCTTCGGCGTGTCGTTGGCGACCACGTGGCTGAACTTGATGACGATCGGCGCCTGGGCATAGGCGCCGGCGCTGGCGAAGGTGGCTGCGAACAGTACCGCGTGCATGATCTTGAATTTCATCTTGTCTCCTTTGTCGTTGAAATAGGAACAGCTGGGTTGTTACTTGCGCCGCCGTGCTTCTTCGAGCATGTGCTGCGCAATCATGATGACCGGCCGGTCGACCATCTTGCCGTCGAGGGCCCCCGCGCCGCCCTGCGCCGCCTCGGCCGCGGCGACCACGCGCCCGGCCCAGTCCAGCTCCGCGGCGGTCGGCGCGAAAGCCTGGTGCACGGGAGCGACCTGTCTCGGATGGATGCACAGCTTGCCGCCAAAGCCTAGCGCGCGGGCCCGCAGGGTGTCGCCGTGTACGCGGGCGGGATCGTCGAAGCTGGTGGTCACGCCATCGACCGGCGCCGCGATGCCCGCCACGCGCGAGGCCAGCACCAGCTGGGAGCGCGCATGCAGCAGGGTCTCGTGGCTTTCCTGGATGTTCAGGTCGAGGCTGAAGTCGATCGAGCCGAAGACCAGGCGCTGCACGCGCGGCATGCGCGCCAGCGCGGCGGCGTTCCACAATCCGAGGCCGCTTTCGATCAAGGGCAGGATGGCGGCGGCGCCGGCGGCGTCGAGCCTGGCCAGGGATGCCTCGTGTTCGGCCTTGGGCAGCACGATGCCGGCCACGCCGGGCACGGCGCAGAGCACGAGATCGTCCTCGAACCAGGCACTGTCGGCGCCGTTGATGCGCACCAGCACCGGCTGCTGCGGCGACAGCCAGGCCGCCAGCGCATCGCGCGCCGCCTGCTTGTCGGCGGCCGGCACCGCATCCTCGAGGTCGACGATCACCGCATCGGCGCCGGCGGCACAGGCTTTGTCGAAGCGTTCCGGGCGGTTGCCCGGTACGAACAGATAGGAGCGCGCCAGCATGCTTCAGTCCTGGCCGGAGAGCAGGAAGCCGACCCGTTCGGCATCGGCCAGCGCCCAGATGCGGTCGAAGGCGGCGCGCATCTCGGCCGGGCTGGCGGCATCGGCAAAGCCGGCCAGGCGCAGGGCCTTGCTTTCCAGCTCCTCGCGCGACAAGGTGTTGCCCGGGTCGCCCTTCGGCTCGTCGACCCGGCCTTCCAGCCTGCGTCCATCGATGGTATGCACCGTCACCTTGCCGATCCAGCGCGCCGGATAGGCGCGGTCGACTTCCCCGTCCAGCACCATCCCGACCTTGTTGCGGAAGGCGGCGATGCGCGGATCGTTGTAGAAGCTCTCGAATTCCTGCAGGCCCGCACTGCCGAATTCGGCGATCAGGCCGAGCACCGTCCCCATCGAGAACTTCGCCTGGTGCACGGTGCGCGGATCGACCACCGGCCCCAGCACGTCGATGGCGCCCTGGTGCACGCGCGCCGTCACGCCCGCGATGTCCTGCGGCCGCAGCGCGTGGGCATTCACCACCTGCAGCAAGGCGTCGGCGGCCGGATGGGTGTGGCGGCAGGAGGCGTGGAACTTGAACGAGGTTTCGGCCAGGGTCCAGCGCTGGCCGAGTTGGTCGGTCAGTTTGGCGGGATCGGCATCGCGCGACATGCCGGCGGCCATGCCCTGGGCGCCTTCCAGGATGCGGCTGGCGCCCGTGAAGCCGCCCTGCGCCAGGTAGGCCGCCGTCAGGCCGCCGGCGGCCGCGTGGGCGGTGTGCAGCTGCTTCGAATCGGCGGCGTCGCGCAGGAATTCCCACAGCCCGGCGGCCTGGGTGCCGGCCGAGCCGAAGGCGTGCAGCATCTGTTCGGGGTTCAGGCCCAGCAGGTGACCGGCGGCAGCGGCGGCGGCCAGGGTGCCGGCGGTGCCGGTCGTATGAAAAATCTTGTAGTGCGAGCGGCCGAGGAATTCGCCGACCCGGATCCCGACTTCGTAGCCGGCCACCGACGCCGTCAGCAGATCGCGTCCGCTTGCCTGAATCGCCTGCGCGACCGCCAGTGCCGCCGGGAACACCACCGCGGCCGGATGGAAGACCGAGCCATTGTGCACGTCGTCCTGTTCGGCGAAGTGGGAGGAGGCGGCGTTGACCATCGCGGCGAACAGCGGCGTGGTACGGCGGCGCGCGAACAGCACCTCGCTGGCGCCATCCTGCGGCCCCATCTGCCGCGCGAAGGTGTCGATGACCTGGACCGGACGGCCGGTCTTGCCGGCCAGGGCCGAGCCGAACCAGTCGAGGAAGAGGTCTTCGGCGCGCCTGATTACCGGGGCCGGGATGTCTTCGAAGCGCAGGTTGGCGGCGAAGGTGGCTAGTTGCTGGCTGGGGTGTTCGTTCATTGAAATCGTCTCCTCTTGTCGTTTGCGTGCATGGCTGCGGAACCAAGCTGGGGCCCCGGCTTCGCGGGGACGACGGCTCAGATAGCGCGTTCTTCGCGCAACGCTGCAATCCGCCCCGCGTCGTAACCCAACTCCGCCAGGATCGCCTCCGTATGCGCCCCAAGCGCCGGAATCGGATCCATGCGCGCATTCCACTCCTCGGGCACCCCGGGCGGCTTCAGGGCGGGCAGGGGGCCGGCGGGCGTCGCCACCTCCGACCAGCGGCCGCGCGCCTTCAGCTGCGGGTGCTCCCACATGTCGTGCATGGTGTTGACGTGGGCGTTCGCGATCGGCGCCGCTTCCAGCTTGTCGATCACCTGCTCGGCCGTGAACCGGGAGAACACGTCGACGATGATGGCGCGCAGTTCGCCGCGGGCGGCGGTGCGCGCCGCGTTCGAGTTGAAGCGCGGGTCGCTCGCCAGCTCGGGCATGCCGAGCACCTTCGTGCAGAACAGCGCCCATTCGCGCTCGTTCTGCAGGCCCAGCATGACCACCCGGCCGTCGCCGGCGGGGAAGGGACCGTAGGGGTAGATGGTGGCGTGGGCGGCGCCGGCGCGCGGCGGCGGCGAGGCGCCATCCATCGCGTAGTAGAGCGGAAAGCTCATCCACTCCATCATGGTTTCCAGCATCGAGACGTCGATGTGGCTGCCCTTGCCGGTGCGGCCGCGCCGGATCAGCGCCGCCAGGATGTTCGAGTAGGCGTACATGCCGGCCGAGATGTCGGCGATCGAGCAGCCCGCCTTGGCCGGCTCGTCCGGCGTGCCGGTCACCGACAGGAAGCCCGACTCGCTCTGGATCAGCAGGTCGTAGGCCTTCTTGTCGCGGTAGGGGCCGTCGGCGCCGTAGCCGGAGATGTCGCAGACGATCAGGCGCGGGAAGCGTTCGGACAGCGCCTCGTAGGACAGGCCGAGGCGGCTTGCCGCGCCGGGCGCCAGGTTCTGCACCAGCACGTCGGCTTCTGCCAGCAGCTTGTCGAGGATGGCGCCGGCTTCCTCGTGCTTGACGTCGAGCGTCAGGCTCTCCTTGGAGCGGTTGGTCCACACGAAGTGCGAGGCCAGGCCGCGCGCGCGGCTGTCGTAGGCGCGCGCGAAGTCGCCCACGCCGGGGCGTTCGATCTTGATGACGCGTGCACCGAGGTCGGCCAGCTGGCGCGTGCAGAAGGGCGCGGCGATCGCGTGCTCGAGCGTGACGACGGTGACGCCGTCCAGCGGGCGCAGGGTGGAATCATTCATGGTCGCCTCCTCAGAACGAACGCGGCATGCCGAGCACGTGCTCGCCGATGTAGGCGAGGATCAGGTTGGTCGAGATCGGCGCCACCTGGTACAGGCGGGTCTCGCGGAACTTGCGCTCGACGTCGTATTCGGCGGCGAAGCCGAAGCCGCCGTGGAACTGCAGGCAGGCGTTGGCCGCTTCCCAGGAGGCGTCCGCGGCCAGCATCTTGGCCATGTTCGCCTCGGCGCCGCAGGGCTGGTGGGCGTCGAACAGGGCGCAGGCCTTGTAGCGCATCAGGTTGGCCGCTTCGACGTTCACATAGGCTTTCGCGATCGGGAACTGGACGCCCTGGTTCTGGCCGATCGGGCGGCCGAACACTTCGCGCTCGCTCACGTACCTGGTCACCTTGTCGATGAACCAGTAGCCGTCGCCGATGCACTCGGCCGCGATCAGGGTGCGCTCGGCGTTCAGGCCGTCGAGGATGTACTTGAAGCCCTTGCCCTCTTCGCCGATCAGGTTCTCGGCCGGGATTTCCAGGTTCTCGAAGAACAGCTCGTTGGTCTCGTGGTTCACCATGTTGAGGATCGGCTGCACGGACAGGCCGCGGCCGATCGCCTCGCGCAGGTCGACCACGAAGATCGACATGCCCTCGGATTTCTTCGTGACTTCCGACAGCGGCGTGGTGCGCGCCAGCAGGATCATCAGGTCGGAGTGCTGGATGCGCGAGATCCACACCTTCTGGCCGTTGATGACGTACTTGTCGCCCTTGCGCACGGCCGTGGTCTTGATCCTGGTGGTGTCGGTGCCGGTGGTCGGTTCCGTCACCGCCATCGACTGCAGGCGCAGCTCGCCGCTGGCGATCTTCGGCAGGTAGCGTTCCTTCTGCGCCTTCGAACCATGGCGCAGCAGCGTGCCCATGTTGTACATCTGGCCGTGGCAGGCGCCCGAGTTGCCGCCGGCGCGGTTGATCTCTTCCATGATGACCGAGGCCTCGGTCAGGCCCAGCCCGGAGCCGCCGTATTCCTCGGGAATCAGGGCCGCCAGCCAGCCGGCCTGGGTCAGCGCGGTGACGAAATCTTCCGGATAGGCGCGCGCCTCGTCGACCTTGCGGAAGTACTCGGCGGGGAATTCGGCGCACAGGGCGCGCACCGCTTCGCGGATGTCCTGGTAATCGTGGTTCTGTTGAATCGACATGGTGGTGGTCCAGTATGAATCAGGCAATCAGGCGATTACGGCGTCGGCCTGCATGGCCAGCTCGCCGCGGATGTTCTTCGCCCACAGGCGCACGGTGCGGCCGTCGGGTTCAAGGCTGCCGCACACCGTGAAGGGCTCGATGTCGAACAGCGGGCCGACGGCGCGGAAGGAGAAGGAAGCGATGCGTGCCTGCGGCAGGTTGCGCTGCACGAGGTCGACCAGGAGGGTCGCGATCAGCGGGCCGTGCACGATCAGGCCGGGATAGCCTTCGACCTCGGTCACGTAGCTGCGGTCGTAGTGGATGCGGTGGCCGTTGAAGGTCAGCGCCGAGTAGCGGAACAGCAGCACCGGATCGGGGGCGATGCTGCGTTCCCAGTCGGCTTCCACCGGCGCCATCTTCGGCGCCGGCGCGGCGGCACCCGGCTGCGGCATTTCCCGGTAGACGATGTCGTGTTCTTCGGTGATGCACACGGCGCCCTCCTGCGCCAGCTCGTGGCGCACGGTGACGAACACCAGCGGGCCGGTGGCGCCATGCTTGCTGCTCACGCTCTTCACCTGCGAGCTGCGGGTGGCTTCGCCTTCGACCCGCAGCGGCCGGCTGAACGTCAGGCGGCCGCCGGCCCACATGCGGCGCGGCAGCGGCACCGGCGGCAGGAAGCCGCCGCGCTGCGGGTGGCCGTCGGGACCGAGCTCGGACTGCGGCGCGGCGTGCCAGAAGTAGGCCCAGTGCCAGAGCGGCGGCAGGCCGGCGCCCGTGTCGAAGCGGTCCGGACGGTCGAGCGTGGCCGCCAGCGCGTTGGCGGTGACGGCGTTGACGCGCGCGCCGACGGTTTCGGTCTTGCCGACCCACTGCTGGAGCAGGGAGTCATCGAAGGCATCGGAGGTCATGGTGGTGCGTGGCTCTCTATTGACGAGTGCCCAGTCTGGACCTCATGCCAATTCGGCACAATCGATGCTTTTGGAAGGGGGGCTACGGTTTCGGTGAAGGGTGGTTTGCCAGGTGGGCAATGCAGCGCTTACACTGGAAAAATTATCAATAGACTGCGATCGCCCAAAAGCAGGCAGCGGTGCGGAGTAAAAGACGGAGCAGACAGCATGGAAAGTCTCAGCATGGATCGCATGACGGCCAAGTTTTATGAAAGCTACGTGCAACATGGCACGGTCGATTCAGAAGCGCCGCACAGCGCTATCTCGAAGTATTTTCATGTTGCTTTCAAAGCAGGCGACAAGGTACTGGACGTGGGATCGGGTTCCGGCCGAGACTTGGCGGTTTTATTAAAAAATGGCGTTGACGCCTATGGCATCGAACCCAACGGCTCGATGCGAACATACTCGTTGACGAAACATCCCGAGTTAATGGGGCGCGTGCACCCTGGCCTGCTACCTATAACCCGCGTGCCGTTCGGTGGAAGTTTCGACGGGGTGCTATGCAGCGCAGTGTTAATGCATGTTCACGAGGACTGTTTTGTGGAATCCTGGAAATCCATTTTGAAGGTCCTTAAGCCGAGCGGAAAGGTACTATTCTCATTGCCTTCGATGCCCCCTTCTTTACTTCGAGATCGCCGTGATAACGATGGCCGTTTTTTTGAAAACCACCCCTCTAACGTTGTCGGCTCTCTTCTGACATCTCTCGGTTTTAGGGAAATAGACCTTGGCCTGGAAGCCACTTCCATACATGCCGGTATAACTTGGACCATTTCCCTGTTCGAGTTAACGGCAGCTAGGCTTGGCGGCAGGCACCACACCACGTGAGCTCCGATGGCCAAAGGCAGACGGCCAACCTTGGTTTGATTGAAGGGACCGACAAGCGTGAAAATGGATTTGTTCAAGTGGTGCAACGGCTTTGCCTGTGCGTTCGGGATCGCTTGGGCATACACATCGTATAAATACAACTGGCTGAATGTTGGTGGCGGCGAAAGCGACTTCAAGGAATTCTGGATCGCGGCTAGCGGTGTCGTTCCCTACCTGGCGCTAAGTGTCTGGCTGGCAGCCGTCGCCCTTGTTGCAGCCCAGGGCTGGCGCCGACCCCTTACGGCAAAAAATCGTATCTACCGTATAGCAACGACATTCGTCATCACGCCAGCCGCTTTGTTTATAGCCGACTGGTTTTTTCATATCGGGTTCCCACAATCTCCGCTCTGAAAGATTACCCAAGGAACTACTATGCTCTTCGACCTGACCGACCTGCGCCTCTTCATCCTGGTCGCGGAACTGAAAAGCCTGACCCGCGCGGCCGAGCGCATGCATTTGTCATTGGCGGCCGCCAGCAACCGCATGAAGGAACTGGAGTCGCGCTTCGGCATGCGCCTGCTGTACCGCGAGAACAAGGGCGTGCTGCTGTCGCCGGCCGGCGAAACCCTGCTGGCGCATGCCCAGCAGTTCATGCAGCAGCTCGAGCGGCTCAAGAGCGATATGCAGCAGTACAACAATGGCATCAAGGGCCATATCCGCATCTTCGCGAACACCACCGCGGTGACCGAATTCATGCCGGAGGTGCTGGGCCTGTTCCTGGCGTCGCATCCGCAGGTGAACGTGGCGCTGGAAGAGCGGCTCAACCACGACATCGTGCGCGGCGTGCAGGAAGGCACGGCGGACATCGGCATCGCGGCCGGTCCGGTGCAGGGGCAAGGCCTGGAGATCATCAATTTTTCGACCGACCGCCTGGTGCTGGCCACGGCACTCGACCATCCGCTGGCCGAGGCGGGCAGCATCAGCTTTGCCGAGACGCTGGCCTATCCGCACATCGGCCTGCACGAAGGCAGCACCCTGCAGCATTTCCTGAACAAGGTCGTCGTCGACAGCGGCGACCGCCTGCACTTGCGGATCCAGGTGCGCGGCTTCGAGGCGATGTGCCGCATGGTGGAGGCGGACGTCGGCATTGGCATCCTGCCGCAGTCGTCGGCGCTGCGCCACAGCCGCAATATGCGGCTGGCGCTGGTGGAACTGACCGACCTGTGGGCGGTGCGCGAACGCAGCGTGCTGGTGCAGGACCTGGAGAGCCTGCCCGCCTATGCGCGCGAACTGGTGGAACTGATCCGCACGGAAGCGGGAACGACGTCGAATAAACCCTAGCGGCGGCCGAACATCATCAGCTCGGCAAGCAGCATGCGCGCCGGCTTGACCGTATCCAGCGCAGCCAGCGCCAGCCCGAACAGCGGCTGCAGCGGGCCTTTGTCCGCGAATACGCGCGCCATGGTGTCGGTGGCGCGGATCACCATCTTGCGGTCGCCTTCGCGTTCGTTCTTGAAGCGGTCGAGCGAAGCGGGCGACATCTCGCGGGCCAGCAGGCGCGCCAGTACCGCCGCGTCGCGCAGGCCCAGGTTGAGTCCCTGTCCGGCCACCGGATGCAGGGTCTGGGCCGCGTTGCCGATGGCGACCGTGCGGGCGCTCGCGCGCGGGTCGGCGTTCAGGCCGAGAGGGAAGGCGATGCGCGGCGAGACGCCGGTGAAGCGGCCGAGGCGTTCGCCGAAGGCCTCGCCCAGCGCCGAAAGAAACGCCTCTTCGCCCAGGTCCAGCAGGCGCTGGGCACGTTCCGGCTGTACGCACCAGACGAGGGCGTACTGGTGGCCGTCGGCGCCGCCTTGCGGCAGCAGGGCCAGCGGGCCTTCGTCGGTGAAGCGCTCGAAGGCGCGGTGGGCGGCCGGGCTGCTGGTCGAGACGCGCGCGATCACGGCGGTCTGGCCGTAGTCGCGGGTATTGGATTTATCGGCCTGTTCGCCGAACACGCCGCCCTCGGCCTGCACCGCGACCTGCGCGTGGAGGGTACGGCCGTCATCCAGGTGCAGCAGGACGCCGTCCGTGCCTTCGTCGATGGAATTTACCCGCAGCGGACGCAGCACCTGCACGCCGGCGCGCTCGCAGGCGCGGGCGAGGGCGTCGACCACGTCGCCGTAGCGGGCCACATAGCCCAGGGCGTCGAGGCCGTGCTCTTCGCGGTCCATCATGCTGCGGCCCAGGTGGCCGCGGCGCGAGACGTGGATCTGGTGGATCGGCGTGCTCGATGCCGCAACCCCGGGCCAGGCGCCAACGTCTTCCAGCAGCAGGCGGCTGCCCCAGGCCAGCGCGATCGAGCGCGGGTCCGAGATCGCCTGGCCCAGCGCCTTGCCGTCGATGAGGGCGATGCGTTTGCCGTCGATGCCGCGCCGCGCCAGCATGGCGGCCAGCGCCATGCCGACCGGGCCGGCGCCGCAGATGGCGACGTCGGCCTGCAGTGTTTCCTCAGTCCTTGCTTGTTCCGTCATAGTCCCTTTCCAACCAGAGCCTCGATTTCCTCGACCGTTTTCGGTGCGCTCGCCGTCAGGATGCGGTAGCCGTCCCCGGTGACGACCACGTCGTCCTCGATGCGGATGCCGATGTGCCAGTATTCCTCCGGCACGCCCTCCGCCGGGCGCACGTAGATGCCCGGTTCCACGGTCAGGACCATGCCGGGTTTCAGCTGGCGCGAAGGCTTGTCGGCCTGCGCCAGGTCGCGGTAGGCGCCGACGTCGTGCACGTCCATGCCCAGCCAGTGGCCGGTGCCGTGCATGTAGAAGGGGACATGGGCCTTGGCGGCGATGGCGTCCTCCACGCTGCCGAACTTGCCCGGCGCAATCAGGCCGAGGTCCAGCATGCCCTGGGTGAGCACGCGCAGGGCCGCTTCGTGGAAGGCGCTGTAGGGGCGTCCGGGGGCGATCGCCGCGAAGGCCGCTTCCTGGGCCGCCAGCACCAGCTCGTACAGCCTGCGCTGGGCGGGCGTGAAGCGGCCGTTGACGGGGAAGGTGCGGGTGATGTCCGAGGCATAGCCATCGAGTTCGCAGCCGGCGTCGATCAGCACCAGGTCGCCGTCCCGCATCGGGCGGTCGTTGGCGCTGTAGTGCAGGACGCAGGCGTTGGGGCCGGAGGCGACGATCGGGGTGTAGGCCGGGAACTGGGCGCCGTTGCGGCGGAATTCGTACAGCAGCTCGGCCTCCAGCGCGTATTCGTGCAGGCCGGGGCGGGCGGCGCGCATCGCACGCGCGTGGGCATTGCCGGAGATCTCGCCGGCGCGCAGCATGATCGCCTGTTCGTCCGCGTCCTTGATGAGGCGCATCTCGTCCAGCAGGGGCAGCAGGTCGTGGAAGGCTGCCGGTGCCGTCACGCCGCTGCGCGAACGCGCGCGCACGGCCTTGATCCAGCCCGCTACCCGGGCATCCAGCGCGGGACTGGAGGCGGTGGCGTAGTACAGCGCCGGGGCGTCGGCCAGCAGGTCGGGCAGGCGGGTGTCGAGTTCCGCGATGGGCCAGGCTTCGTCTACGCCGAAGGCTGAGCGTGCGGCTTCGGGGCCGTAGCGGTAGCCGTCCCAGATCTCGCGTTCGAGGTTCTTCTCGCGGCAGAACAGGATGGCGCGGGCCGGCCGCTTGCCGCGGGCGGCGACGATTACCAGCACGCTTTCCGGCTCCGTGAAGCCGCTCAGGTAATAGAAATAGCTGTCGTGCCGGTAGGGGTAGTCGCTGTCGCCGTTGCGCGGGACTTCCGGCGCGGTGGGCAGCACGGCCACCGCGCCCGGCAGCATCTGCGCGGCCAGGCGCGCACGGCGTGCCGCGTAATCGGTCATGGCTTCGCTCTGGCCGAGGCAGTTGCGGCGTAGGGGGCGTTGAGCTCCTCGAGCTGGCGCATGGTGCCGACGTTGACCCATTCGCCGTCGTAGATCTCGCCGCCGACCCGCTTCTCATCGATGAACTTGCGCATGAGCGGGCCGAATTTCAGGAACTCGCCGGCCTTGATGCCGTCGAACATCTCAGGACGGTAGACGCCGATGCCGGCGAAATTCCACTTCGGCGAACCTTCGTTCGACAGCGTGTACATGGTCAGGCCGAAGTCGCCGTCCGGGTTGTGCCAAGGGTTCGGCGTCAGATACAGCCAGGCGATGTCGCGCTTGTCCGCGGGGATCGGCCGGCCGACCGCGTCGTTGTCCGGCAGCGCGTCCAGTACCTGTTCGAAGTCGAAGTAGGGCGCGTAGATGTCGCCCGACACGGCCAGGAAGGGTTCGTCGCCCAGCAGGTGCAGGGCGTTGGCGATGCCGCCGGCGGTTTCCAGCGGCGTCGGCTCGTGGGAGTAGACGATGCGTGCGCCGTAGCGGCTGCCGTCGCCCAGTTCTTCCTCGATCATGTGGCCGAGGTGGGAATGGTTGATGACGATGTCCTTGATGCCGGCGCGCACCAGGTTGATCACGTGGTAGGTGATGAGCGGGCGCCCGCGCACCTTGAGCAGGGGCTTCGGGCAAGAGTCCGTCAGCGGACGCATCCGCTCGCCGCGGCCGGCGGCGAAGATCATGGCTTTCATCGGCGTGTTTGACCTGGAATCAGAAGGTGTAGCCGACCTGCGGCGCCTTGTCCTCGAAGGCATCGAGCAGGCGCAGCAGCGGTTTCAGTTCGGTATAGCGGTTGGCGGTCTTGCGCACGTAGTCCATCACGGTCGGCAGGTCGCCCATGTAGTGCGGCTTGCCGTCGCGGTAGTTCAGGCGGCAGAAGATGCCGAGGATCTTCAGGTGACGCTGCAGGGCCATGTACTCGAAGTCGCGGTAGAAGGCGTCGATGTCCGGATTGACCGGCAGGCCGACCTGTTTCGCGCTTTGCCAGTAGCGCACCACCCAGTCGAGCACGAATTCCTCGTCCCACTGGATGTAGGCGTCGCGCAGCAGCGAGGCGAGGTCGTAGCTGATCGGGCCGTAGACGGCGTCCTGGAAGTCCAGCACGCCCGGGTTGCCCTGGTCGAGGAACATCAGGTTGCGGGAGTGGAAATCGCGGTGCATGAACACCTGTTGCTGGGCCAGCACGTTGGCGGTGATGGCCTCGAACACCTTTTCCAGCTGGGCCTTCTGGGTGTCGTTCATCTCGATGCCCAGGTGGCGGCCGATGAACCATTCCGGGAACAGGTTCATCTCGCGCAGCACGAAGGCGCGGTCGAATTCCGGCAGCACGCCTGGCTGGCTGGTCAGCTGGAACTTGATCAGGGCGTCGACGGCGTCCGAGTACATGTAGGGCGCGTTGTCGATGTCGAGGCGCTGCAGGTAGGTGGTGGTGCCGAGGTCGGACAGCAGCAGGAAGCCGTCCTCGACCTTGCGGGCGACGATGGCAGGCACGGTCACGCCGGCGTCGAACAGCAGGCCGTCGACGTGGATGAAGGCCGGCACGTTCTCGCGCTCGGGCGGGGCGTCCATCGCGACCAGGGTGTCCCCCAGCTTGGCGCGTAGCGCGGGCACAACATCGAGACGGAAGTAGCGGCGGAAGCTGGCATCGGCCGAGGCGGGGCGCAGGCTGCCGACGTCGACCAGGTCCAGGGTGCCCAGCCATGCGGTCAGCTGGGCCAGCCGGGCATCCTTGTCGAAGGCGGCGGGGGAGTGTTGAGACAGAGAAGACATGAAGCGTCCCGGTGAATCCGGTTGGTGATGAGTAGGGTAGGAGGAAGCCATTGCTGGAATCCCTCCCCCTAAGAACCGTGCGTGCGACTTTCACCGCACACGGCTCAAGCATAATAAAAAGCCCCTATACAGGGACCGGCTTTTTAACTTCCAAGTGTAGAGCATGCACTTGAGCATGGCAATTAGGGTGCAATAATACGCGATTTTCCAGAGCGTTCGAGCCTCCGCTCACACGGTATTCGATGTGATGGTCGTGCCATCCCGTCTCCATGTCCATCGCGCATTCGCACACTGCGCACAAGCCCGCTTGTTCGCTGAACAACTTCGCCCATTCACGCCGATAGCGCATGTGCTTCAACATGCGCTCCTGCCTCAGGGTTTCACCGTACAGCTCGTATTTGGGGTCATAAGGGTGATACCCGCCCTTGATTTTCTTGTGGCGCTCGATAGGCGTAGCGGGTAGCGAGAACATCTCCACCTTGCCTATCTTGCCATTCATCGGTATGTCAGCCACAAACACCCTCGGTCGATCGCCGACGGACTGCCAGTACCGCTTGCGAATCCAGTCTTTGTTCTTCCTTGGATGCCTGCGCATGGCCCACCTTTGAAGCCGCCAGTACAGCAGCGACTCCACGTGCGTGAACGCTTCCTTGGCAACTACACAGCTGTGATATTGCGCCCAGCCACGTAGCATCGGGTTCAGCAGTTGAATCAGGTTTTCCTGCTTTGCGCCGATGTTTTCACTGATCGTCTTCCTGAGCTTTTCATAGAACGCTTTCATGTTCTTCTTACCAGGCTTGATGAGCAGCTTCCCGGCGTACTTGCGGAAGTTCCATCCCAGGAAATCGAATCCTTCGTCGATGTGCACGATCTTGGTCTTGGCCGTGGAGAGTCGCAATCCTCGGGTTGCGAGGAACTGTTCCACCCACGGCCTTACTTCAGCTTCCAACAGCTCTTTCGAGCCGCCGGTGATGACGAAGTCGTCCGCGTATCGCACGACGCCGATCTTCAGCTTCGATGCCTTGGCTTTGCCGTACTTTGCACAGAGGTGCTCGGTAAGGCCGGTTTCAAGACCGTTCAGTGTCCAGTTTGCCAGGGCAGGGCTGATGATGCCGCCCTGTGGCGTCCCTGCGGTGGTTGCTATCAGTTGCCTCCGGTCGACCACCCCGGATCTCAACCACTTTTTCAAAACCGACTTGTCCATGCAGACCTTATCGATCATCCAGTCATGGTTGATGTTGTCGAAGAAGCCTTCGACGTCCGCGTCCAGTACCCATTCGGCCGAAACCTTACGGCAGGTCTGGAGGAAGATCTGGGACATCGCGTCCGCCGTCGAGCGATTCTTCCTGAATCCGTATGAATTCGGGTCGCTCAGCGTTTCCAGAACGGGGTCGAGAGCCAGCAGATGAAGCGCCTGCATGGCTCTGTCCTTCATGGTTGGTATGCCTGGCGGGCGCATCCTTCCATCTGTCTTGGGAATATGGACCCTCCGTAGAGGGAGTGGTCGATAGCGGAAGTTTCTTAGACGGGCAATTGCGGCCAGTTTCTGCCGAGGCGAATCCCAGGTTTCCTGGTCTACCCCTGCAGTGCGCTTCCCTTGGTTTTCAGTCACCCGTTTGATTGCCAACGCTTTCGCGCTGAACGAGTGGGTCAGCCACCGCTGCAAGGCTTTCACCCTGCGCCAGTCGCCTTCCTGCGAAGCCTTCGTTAGTCGGCGCTGCATGTCTCTCACGTTCTTTTGAACGAGCCGCCAATCGATGGCTGCCCAATCCGTCGGAACGTGCGAGGACGCAGAACCGTCGAAGTCGGCGGTTACTCTCATGCTGTACCTCGTATCTGTTCCGTCCGAGGTCCAGTCCCTGAGGGGACAGGACCCCTTCGGGATTGTTGATCGATAAGAGTTATTCAGGCGTGTAACGACTATTACACCAGATGGAAGTCTGCACCCTTTCAGGTCAGGACAAATTCCGAATCCCTATCCGGATCATTACAACCCGGCCTTCGCTTTTTCCATCCTCCCATACCCGCTTCTCCATCAATTTCCCTTGCGGGTCGTCTGCCCTATCGATGTCCCGAGATGGCGGAGAATCGGGCTTACCACGTTCCCTACGATATCGACGCGATTCCCATCGCGACTAACTGTTTAGGGTCCATCTTTCCCCCGGTGGTCTTTGTGACGACGTGTCCCCAGAATACACGGAGACAACCGACCACATACCTGTTGGTTTAGGCGCGATGATTCCAGCAGCTTTCGCCTATCTATATTTACGAGGGTTCTGACGATGATTCACATTACGTTACCCTTGCAGCATTCACCTAGCCTCTTGACCGCTTTCGCTGCTTGCAGTCTCCGGCCGCCACTCGCATGGGCAACCGCCGAATTTTCGGGAGTACATTGTCGTCGGAGCTTCATACCCCACCGTTGCCGATGACGCATGTCAGAGTAGGTGACGGGCGGTCGTACGCCCGGTCGTGGCAGGCGTTCTTGCGAACTATCCGGCACGACAAGATATCGAAGAGCTTGTCGCACTCCATGTTGGTACAGGCGGTGTTCTGCCCGTTTAACGACATGACAGCAATGTCCGATAGAGGAACGTTACCCCTGAGCTGTATCAAAACAAGCTTGGGCTTGTTTCGTGAGCCACGAGTACAGGTTCTCTTGCTGTAAAAGTTGTAACCATAGCTTGAAGCGACTCCTTAGAAATCAAAGAGTTACGTTTGCTCGCTATTTCTAGAGACATTGCCGCATGGCGGCGAGTTTGCGACCGTGTCGCACATATTCCCATATAATAAGGGATTCAATCCAAAAAATCGCCCTCTATGGTGCAACGCGATCTTTCATGAGCTGGATTACGGCCCTTCCTTTCCCGCCGCGGCGCGCCGCTGCCTTGTCCGCCCTCGTCGCCGTGGCCACGGGGCCCTTGTACGCGCAGACCGCGCCGACGGGCTCGCGCAACGACGACGACCAGCCGACGACCATGCGTGCCGAGGAGTTCACCGGTCGTCCGGACCGCGAGCTGAACCTGTACCGCAACGTCGAAGTGACGCGCGGCGCCACCGGCATCACCGCCGACACCGCCTGCTTCCGGCAGGTCGAGGACGAAGTGACGGCCCAGGGCCACATCACGATGTGGCGCTTCGGCGACCGCTACAAGGGCGACGCGCTGCAGCTGAACCTCGAGACCGGCAAGGGCTGGGTGCTGAACCCATCCTACCATTTGCAAATGAATAACGGCCAGGGCAAGGCCGCGCGCATCGACTTCCTGGGCGAGAACCAGGCCCAGGTCATCGACGGCACCTACAGCACCTGCGATGGCCCGGATCCGGACTGGTACCTGAAGTCCAGCACCCTGAACCTGGACAGCGGCCGCGACGTCGGTACCGGCGGCAAGACCGTCATCTATTTCAAGAACGTGCCGATCCTGGGCACCCCGGCGATGTCGTTCTCGCTGTCCGGCGCGCGCCGCTCGGGCTGGCTGCCGCCGTCGATCGGCACCGGCTCCAAGGGCTCGGCCGAGATCATGGTGCCGTACTACGTCAACATCGCGCCGAACCGCGACCTGACGCTGTATCCGCGCTATATGTTCGACCGCGGCCTGCAGCTCGGCGCCACCGGGCGCTACATCGGCGAGACCTCGCGCGGCCCGTACAGTGGCGAGACCCACATCGAGGTCCTGCCGCACGACCGCGTCGCCTACCGCGAACGCGAGGACGGCAGCCCCGCTTTTGGCGCCGCCTTGCCGACCGACCGCCTGGTCCACCGCGACCGCTGGTGGATCGACACCCTGCACAGCCAGACCCTGGCGCCGGGCTGGACCTTCGGCTGGAACGCGCACGCCGCGTCCGACAACGAATACCCGTCCGACTTCTCGCGTACGGTGGCGGCCAGCGCCGAGCGCCAGCTGCTGCGCGAGCTGCGGACCGACTACTCGGGCCAGTACTGGAGCGTGAACGCGCGCGTCCAGAGCTACCAGGTGCTGCAGGATCCGGCCGCGCTCGACCCGACCAACCCGAACGCCAACGCCTTGCGCGTGCCGCGTCCCTACGACCGCCTGCCGCAGATTAACTTCCACGCCGGCCGCTACGACGTGCTGGGCGGCTTCGACTGGGCGGTGGACGCCGAGCTGGTGCGCTTCTCGCATCCGGACAACAGTTTCGTGCAGGGCAACCGCGCCAACCTGGTCAGCCAGGTCAGCTATCCGATCGTGCGTCCGGGCTGGTTCTTCACGCCCAAGGTCATGCTGCACGCGACCCAGTACGACCTCGACAACAACGTCGACCCGGTGACCAAGGTCGACCACAACCGGATCTCGCGCGTGTTGCCGACCGTGTCGCTGGACAGCGGCCTGATCTTCGAGCGCCCCAGCACGCTGTTCGGCGAGAATTCGACCCAGACCCTGGAACCGCGCCTGTTCTACGTGCGTACCCCGTACAAGGACCAGAGCGCGATCCCGAACTTCGACACCGCGGTGGCGGGCTTCAACTACGCCCAGCTGTTCACGGAAAACCGCTTCGTCGGCGCCGACCGGGTGTCGGACGCCAACCAGCTGACGGCGGCGGTGGTGTCGCGCTTCATCGAGGCCAACGGCGCCGAGCGCCTGCGCCTGGTGGTGGGCAGCCGCTACTACTTCAGCGATCCGCAGGTGAACCCGCGCGTGCGCCTGAACCAGGCGGAAGCGCCTGAAGTGACCCGCTCGGACGCCTTGCTGGCCGCCTCCGGCCGGATTTCCGAATCCTGGACCTTCGACAGCGGCGTACAATACGACGCGCAAAGCCGCAGCTTGTACAGCAAGAACTACGGCGTGCAGTGGAATCCGGCGCCGATGAAGGTGCTGAATCTCGAATACCGTTATCAGCGTGACACCGCCGGTCTGCTCACCGGTTTCCGGAACGCCGACCTGTCGGGCCAGTGGCCGCTGTCGCAGCGCTGGTACGGCGTGGGACGCGTCAGCTACTCGCTGCGCGACCGCAAGCTGCTCGAAGGCCTCACGGGGCTCGAGTACAAGGCCGATTGCTGGATTTTCCGGATGGGTGCCCAGCGTTTCGTGACGGCGTCGCAGACGACCTCGACGCAGTACTTCTTCCAGCTCGAGCTGAACGGCCTGTCGCGCCTGGGCCCGGGCAATGCGCTGGAAACCTTTAACAAGAGCATCCCGGGCTACACCCGGCTGAACACCAACGTCGGCCGCCCCTGAGCGGTCGGGCCATGGACAACTAGAAACCCTGAAATGAGTGCTTCCCTGAATATGCGTACTACCCGTTTGCATCAAGTCAAGCTGGCCGCAGTGATGCTGTGTGCCCTCGCAGCCGGCGACGTCCTGGCCCAAGCCGCGGCAACGCCGGCCGCTCCTGCCGCTTCGGCAGCCAAGCCTTCCACCGGTTTCCTGCCGCCGGCGTCGAGCAATGCCAAGGTCATCGATTCCGTGTACGTCATCGTCAACGACGAAGTCATCACCAAGCGTGAAGTCGACAACCGCGTCAACGAAATCACCGCGCGCCTGCGCGCCCAGAATGCGCAGCTGCCCAATCCGGAAGACCTGCGCCGCCAGGTGGTCGAGGCCATGATCACCGAGCGCGCCCAGCTCCAGCTGGGCAAGGAATACGGCATCCGCGTGTCCGACATCGAGCTGGACCGCGCCATCGGCCGCATCGCCGAATCGCAGAAGATGAGCGTGCAGGAGATGCGCAACCAGATGGAGAAGGAGGGCATGACCTTCGCCCAGTTCCGCGAGCAGATCCGCAACGAGATCGTCATGCAGCGCCTGATCGACCACGAAGTCGACGCCAAGATCCAGGTGTCGGAAGCGGAGATCGACACCTACCTGGCCGCCGAGAAGGCCGCCGCCGCCGACCGCATCGAAGTCGACATTTCGCAGATCCTGGTGCGCATCCCGGAAAACGCCTCGCCCGAGCAGATCGCGGCGCGCAAGGCGCGTGCCGACGAGGTCGCGCGCCAGCTGCGCACCGGCGCCGACTTCGCCAAGATGGCCGCCACCTATTCCGATTCGCCGGACGCCCTGCAGGGCGGCGCGGTCGGCTGGCGCGATCCGAACCGCCTGCCGCCGGTGTTCGCGGCCGAGCTGGTGAAGATGAAGGCCGGGCAGGTGACGCCGGTGATGCGCACCAACGTCGGCTTCCACATCCTGAAGGTGAACAATGTGCGCAAGCCGGAAGCCCAGCAGCAGGAGCAGGCCGCCGCCAACGTGCAGCAGGTCCACGCCCGCCACATCCTGCTGAAGATCACCCCGACCCAGAGCGAGGAAGAGGACCGCAAGAAGCTGCTCGACCTGAAGGCGAAGATCGAGAGCAAGCAGGCGACTTTCGAAGACCTGGCGCGCCAGAATTCGCAGGACAGCCTGGCCTCGAAGGGCGGCGACCTGGGCTGGGTCGAAGCCGGCGACATCCCGGATGAGCTGGCGACCGCGATGCACGCGCTGCAGCCGGGCCAGGTCTCGGATCCGGTCAAGACCCCGTTCGGCATGCACATCGTGCAGGTCGTCGAGCGCAAGACCGAAGACACCTCGAAGGACAAGGAACGCGCCATGGCGCGCCAGGTGCTCACCGAGCGCAAGCGCCAGGAAGCGATGGAAGACTGGGCGCGCCAGGTGCGCGACCGCGCCTACGTCGAGTTCCGCGAGGAGCAGTAAGCCATGGCGATTCCGGGCGCACGTCCCACGCTGGCCGTCACGGTCGGCGAGCCGGCCGGGATCGGTCCGGAAATCGCGATCCGCGCCGCCTGGGCCCTGCGCGAGCAGGCCAGGTGCGTGCTGGTCGGCGACGCCGCCTTCCTCTCGCTGACGGCCAGCCTGATCGACCCGGACATCCGCCTGTCGGCGCTGTCGACGATGGCGCTGCGCCACAGCGGGCTGCCGCATTTCGGGCCGACGACGATTCCCGTCATCGACGTGCCGCTCGAGGCCCACGTGGTGCCGGGCCAGCTAGACGCCGCCAACGGCCGCGCGGTGCTGGCCACGCTCGACCTGGCGATCGAAGGCTGCAAGGCCGGCTGGTTCGACGCCATCGTCACCGCCCCGCTGCAGAAGAGCACCATCAACGATGCCGGCATCGCCTTCTCCGGCCATACCGAATACCTGGCCGAGAAGACCGGCACGCCCAAGGTCGTCATGATGCTGGCCGGCTCATTACAAGCCCAAGCTTCGGCAGAGAATCGGCCCACCCTGCGGGTGGCGCTGGCCACCACCCACCTTCCCTTGAAAGACGTGCCGGCCGCGATCACGCGCGAAACCCTGGACCAGGTGCTGGACATCCTGCACGCCGACCTGCGCGGCAAGTTCGGGATCAAGGCGCCGCGCATCCTGGTGACCGGCCTGAATCCGCACGCCGGCGAGAACGGCTACCTGGGCCGCGAAGAAATCGACGTCATCGAGCCGGCCCTGGAGGCGGCGCGCGGGCGCGGGATCGACGCGCGCGGCCCGTATCCGGCCGACACCCTGTTCCAGCCGAAGTACCTGCAGGACGCCGACGCCGTGCTGGCGATGTACCACGACCAGGGCCTGCCCGTGCTCAAGCACGCCACTTTCGGGCGCGGCGTGAACATCACGCTGGGCCTGCCCCTGATCCGCACCTCGGTCGACCACGGCACGGCCCTCGACCTGGCCGCGCAAGGCCTCGGCCTGGCCGATTGCGGCAGCATGGAGGAGGCGATCCGCGTCGCCCTGTCCATGGTCCGCGCCCGAGCAACAACTTAAGAACCCCATGAAACACGTAGCCCGCAAGCGCTTCGGCCAGAACTTCCTGACCGATGCCCATGTCCTCCACGACATCATCGATTCGATCGGTCCGCGCAAAGGCGACACCATGGTCGAAATCGGCCCCGGCCTGGCGGCGATGACCTCGCTGCTGCTCAAGGAACTCGACCACATGCACGTGGTCGAACTGGACCGCGACCTGGTGGCGCGCCTGGAGAAGGCTTATCCACGCGAGCGCCTGACCGTCCATTCGGGCGACGCCTTGAAATTCGATTTCGGCTCGATTCCGGTGCCGGAAGGGAAGAAGCTGCGCGTGGTCGGCAACCTGCCGTACAACATCTCGAGCCCGCTGCTGTTCCACCTGGCGGACTTTGCCCACCTGGTCGAGGACCAGCACTTCATGCTGCAGAAGGAAGTCGTCGAGCGCATGGTGGCCGAGCCCGGCACCAAGGCCTACAGCCGCCTGTCGGTGATGCTGCAGTGGCGCTACGACATGGCGATGCTGTTCGTGGTGCCGCCCACCGCCTTCGATCCGCCGCCGCAGGTGGATTCGGCGATCGTGCGCATGGTGCCGACGCGCCGCCAGTTGCCGGCCGATGCCGCCACCCTGGAAGCGGTGGTGGCCAAGGCCTTCTCGCAGCGTCGCAAGGTCATCCGTAATTGCGTGGCCGGCATGTTCACCGAGCAGCAGCTGGTCGAGGCCGGCATCGATCCTGGCGCGCGTCCGGAAGCGGTGGGGCTGGAGCAGTATGTGGCGCTGGCCAACCTGCTCAAGCCGGTGTCTCCGGCTTCATAATCTTCCTTCCCAATGGCGGCGCGCATCGTCGAATGCGCGCGCGCCTACCTGCCTGCCCAGTTCCTGTCCGGCCGAGCCGGCGCCGATGTGCGTGCCGGCTCGCGTCCGGCCTCGCATCCCGCTCCGCATCTCGTTCTCGAAGCGCCTGATCACTTCGTGCACCGCCGCGCCGGCGCTGCCGTGGATGGCGGCCGGCCCGGCCGTCTCCCGCTCCTGCGCGTCGCCCCAGCCGGCAATGCTGGCGTCGGCCAGGGCATTGGCGAGCGCGAAGAACAGGCGCACGTCCTGGTCGTCGTCGTGACCTTCGCGTTCGGACAGCCGGTGCGCCGCCAGGCACCAGCGGCCGGGCGCCGGCTCGGCCGTCGTCGCCGTGGCGGCCGGGGTGCCGGTGCGGTGGCAGGAGTCGAGCATGCTGGCGGCCTGGATACGGCCGATGCCGGCCGGGCTCAGCTGGCCGCCGGGCGCCGGATCCAGGCCCAGGCCGGCCATCCAGGCGTCGAACATGGCTTGCTGGCCCGGGAAGCGCTTGCCGAGCGCGTACCAGGCCGCATGGCTCATGGCGCAGGCCTTGCTCGCGGCGCTGCGTTCGGCGCAGGGCAGCCTTACCCTTACCCCATGCGCGGTCTGGCGGGCGGCGCCGTCGTAGGCGGCCCAGGCGTTGTACATGCAGGTGTGCAGGATCGCCAGCGAGCGCGCCGCGCCCAGCGGACCGGGCTGCGCCGCGCGGATCGCCTGCAGGGCCAGCAGGTTCCAGCCCGCCACGGTGCCGGCCATGCCGGCCGCCGCGCCCGGATCCAGTTTCAAGACGTTCTCCCGCCTCATGTCGCCTCCGCATTTGTGCCGCCGTCGAGTATGGCGAGCACAGGCGCGCAGGCTGTTGAGCGTTCTCAGGCGTAAAAGGCAGCCGGCGCAACGCATAGCCCCGGTTTTTGGGCGTCCATCCCGCGTTTTTTGCAGTTCGTCGCAGTCCGCTGGAAGGAGAAGGCGCAGACGCCTACAGTGACACCATCGAAAAACAAAACGCAACGCACTTCACCCGAAGGAGAACCGAAATGAACGTCATGAAAAACATGGAAGCGATCTTCCTGGCAACCGTCTTCCTGGCCGGTGTCACCAGCGCAGCCAGCGCCGCCAGCACCAATGCGCGCGAACGCTACAACGCCCAGGTGTCGATCGAAGGCAAGCAGATGGCGGTGGTGACGGTGACGGCGAAGCGTTTGACTGCAGCAGAGAAGGCCGCAATCTAATCGTTTCCTGCAAGAGACGAAAAAAAAGCCCGCTTTTGAGGGCGGGCTTAAATCCAATTCTTTTCTGAGGAGAGTTGGAGGAGACAGGAAGCAGTATGCTGCGTTACAGCATATTCGTCCAATTTTTGTTTGGAATATTTGATATTCGCAACAGAAATATCTCCTCCGCAAGGACCTCCCTGGCGTCGATCAGCTGTTCTTGACGCAGGTGACAGCCACGTCCTTGACGCCGCCGTTCTTTTCCTGGGCATCCAGCATCACGCCGGTGCCGTTGCCGGAAACGGTGCAGGTATAGCCGGTCGGCTGGGTCAGCACCGTGATACCGAAACTTGCGCCGTAGGGCACATCGCCCAGGCCGAACGGAATCGACGCATCGGTGTCGCTGCCGGCGAAGGTACGGGTGCTGTTGCTGCCGTTGGTCAGGGTCACGCTCAGGTCCTTGGACGGCAGGCCGGTGATGGTGCCGCTCAGCGCGTACGACAGGATGGAGCAGGAGTAGAACACCTCGATTGCCGGCGTGCGTGCCGATTCGATCGAAGCGGTCTGGCCCGCCGTGCCGTATTCGCGCGGATAACCGTTGGTGACGCAGTTCTGGTGCGCCGGCTGCGAGCCGCCGCCGAGCGTGGCGGTGCCGCCTTTCGGAATCACGTCGTAGCGGGTGCCGTAGTCGAGACCGTTCGCGAAATACAGGACCTGGGTGTCGCCGGGCTTGGCCGGTACCGGAACGGCCAGTTCCTGGCCGTTGGTGGTCAGGATCAGACCTGGATACTGGACGTTGGAGACCGTGACCTTGATCGGGTAGGTCTCCTTGCCGCCGCCGCCGCAGGACGCCAGGACCACGGATGAAGCCAGGATCAGGGCCGGGCGCACGAGGTGGAACTTCATACTTTACTCTCCAGTTTCCAGATTATTGGGTCTTCGGACCGCAGGTGACCACAGGCGTGGTGCCCGGGCCGGTGGCGGTCATGGTGCCGGTGCCGCCGCTGATCGTGCAGGTCTGCGTATCCGGCTGGTTCAGGATGGTCACGCCGTAGGCGCCGTCTTCCGGAATGTCGCCGATGGCCACCGGCTGGGCCGCATCGGCAGCCGTCACCACTTTGCGGTTGGAACCGTTGACGAGTTCCAGGCCGGTGCCGGTCAGGCCGGTCACCGTGACCGACAGGGTGTGGGTCTTGATCGTGCAGAACACCGTCGGCACCGTGGTGTAGACCGTATAGTAGTTGGCGCGTGCCTTGTTGTTGCTGATGGTGCAGCCGCTGACGTTCGACGGCAGGGACTTGTACGAGATGTTGAACTCGTCGTCGGTCGACAGGTATTTCGGGAACTGGACGCTGGCCGCGCCGGCCGGAACCGCAATCTCGTCGCCATTGCCCTGGTTAACCAGTACCAGGCCTTCCTTGGTCACGCCGCCGGCGATGGTTACGGTCAGGGGCAGGTCACCGCTGCCGCCGCCGCAGGCGGACAGGCCAAGCGCGCATGCCAGCGCAGCGCCGGCATACAGGATCGAACTCTTCATAGAATCTCCGTTGGACGGGATGGCGCACGGCAGGACCGGCGGCACCGCTGAGTAGAATATTGCCCGACATTTTAGAGCATTTGCCAAGCCGCAGCCTCATTTGCCTTTGTATCACGGTGTAACGACATCTGCATGCCGTTGATTTTCAAGGCCGGCCTCGCTATCCTTGACCCGCCCTCCCTCCGACTCCCGAGCATGACGACGACCCCACGCGCCTGGCCCAAGGCCCTCCTTTTCGACCTGGACGATACGCTGTGGCCGATCGCCCCGGTGATCCTGCAAGCCGAACAGATCCTGTTCGCCTGGCTGCGCGAGCACGCGCCGCGTGTCGCCCAGCGCTTCACCATCGACAGCCTGCGCCAGGCGCGCCTGGAACTGCTGGCGCAGAAGCCGGAGTTCCAGCTCGACCTGGGCAAGCTGCGCCGCGCCGGCCTGCTGGCCGCCTTCGAACAGGCCGGCGAGGATGCCGCCAAGGTGGAGCTGGCGATGGCCGAGTTCTTTGCCGCCCGCAATGCCGTGGTGCCTTACGACGACGTGGTGCCGGGATTGCTGCGCCTGAAGACCAGGGTGCTGCTGGGCGCGATCACGAACGGCAATGCCGACCTGCGGGCCATCGGGCTGGCCCACCATTTCCGGGCGTCGGTATCGGCACCCGAGTTCGGCGTGGCCAAGCCGGATCCGGCGATCTTCCTGGCCGGCTGCCGCGAACTGGGCGTGGCCCCGCTTGACGCCGTCTACGTGGGCGACGACGTATTGCTCGACGTCCAGGGCGCCCAGCGCGCCGGCCTGCGCGCGGTCTGGATGAACCGCAACGGCAGCCGCAAGCATATCGAACACGGCGTCGAGCCGGACGCGATCGTGCGCGATGTCGACGAACTGCTGGACTGGCTCGAGCGCAACCATGCCTGAAGCGTCGTTGACGGCACGCATGACTGCACACGCGGCGGGCGAACAGGCATAATGTGAACCATGCAACTCGATAACCGTGCACAAACCCTGCTGAAAGCCTTGGTCGAGCGCTATATCGCCGACGGCCAGCCGGTCGGCTCGCGCGCGCTGTCGAAGATTTCCGGCCTCGACCTGTCGCCGGCCACGATCCGCAACATCATGGCCGACCTCGAGGAGATGGGCTATGTCGCCAGCCCCCACACCTCGGCCGGCCGGATCCCGACGCCGCGCGGCTACCGCATCTTCGTGGATACGCTCCTCACCGTGCGGCAGATCGACGAGAACGCCGTCGAAGCCGGCATGCGCCTGCCCGCGCACCAGCCGCAGAAGGTGATCGCCAACGCGGCCCAGATGCTGTCCTCGCTGTCGCAGTTTGCCGGCGTGGTGCAGAGCCCGCGGCGCGAGTCGGCGTTCCAGCAGATCGAATTCCTGCGCCTGTCGGAAAAACGCATCCTGCTGGTGATCGTCGACCCGCGCGGCGACGTCCAGAACCGCCTGCTGCTGACCGACGTCGACTACAGCCCCTCCGAGCTGACGCAATCGGCCAATTACCTGAACCAGAATTTCGCCGGCCTGTCCTTCGACGAGGTGCGCGCGCGCCTGACCGGAGAATTGCGCAAGCTGAGCGACGACATGGCGCGCCTGATGCAGTCCGCGGTGGATGCGGGCAGCGAAGCCCTGCAGGAAACCGACGACATGATCATTGCGGGCGAGCGCAACCTGCTGTCGGTGGCCGACCTCTCGTCGAATATGAGTTCGCTGCGCCAGATGTTCGAGATGTTCGAGCAGAAGACCGGCCTGATGCAGCTGCTGGACGTCTCCAGCAAGGCCGGCGGCGTGCAGATCTTCATCGGCGGCGAATCCAAGCTGGTGCCGATGGACGAAATGAGCGTGGTCACCGCGCCCTATGAGGTGAACGGCAAGATCGTCGGCACCCTGGGTGTGATCGGCCCGACCCGCATGGCCTATGAGCGGGTGATCCCGATCGTCGATATCACGGCCAAGCTCCTCTCGAACGCGCTCAGCCATTCCTAAAGCGCTCACTCCTGAGGTTTCTTACAGTTTCGGCGGGAATCCTCTCTAGATATAGTCGGTTCACTGCGCCGCGCGCGCCATCCGCCAAGGAACTGCCGTGAACCGATTCAGACGTCCCCTTATCCTCGCGATCATCATGCTGGTGTGCTGCGCCGTCGCACGCACCGGCGCCTCGGCGCCGGAGGAGCGCATCGCCGTGGGCGCCTGGCAGGTGCAGGCGGCGGAGCAGGGCAGCGGGCGCTATACCGTCATCTTCGAATCCGGTTTCGGCACCGGGCTGGATACCTGGCGCAAGGTGGCGCCGGAGGTGGCGAAATCGGCGCACGTGATGAGCTATTCGCGCGCCGGCCATGGCAGCTCCGACCCGCGTCCCGAACCGCGCAACATCCTGCAAAGCAGCCGGGAGCTCGACCAGCTGGTGGCCGCGGCGGGGCTGAAGCCGCCCTTCATCCTGGTCGGCCATTCCTACGGCGGCTTGCTGGCGCGCGCCTTTGCGCTGCGCCATCCCGGCCAGGTAGCCGGCATGGTGCTGGTCGACCCGGCCGACGAACGCTTCAATCCGGGCCTGCGCAGGCTCGATGCCGGGCGCGCGGCGGACGACGACCGGCGGTTCGAGGCCCTCGTGCCGGCCAGGTTCAGGGCGGAGTACGATGCGCTGAAGCCGGTCCTCGACCAGGGAGCGCTGCCGCCGCCGCTGGACGGCAAGCTGCCGGACGTGCCGGTGGTGGTCCTGACTTCGGTGCAGCAAGTCGACAAGCCGGAATTCTTCCTGCAGAGCGTGGAGGCGGTGGCGCTCAAGCGCGACCTGCACGCCAATTTCCTGCGCCAGTTCAGCGAAGGCTACCAGGTGCTGACCCTGAAAAGCGGGCACGACATCCAGAAGGACGAGCCGGAACTGGTGATCGCGGCGGTGAACAGGGTCATCGCCGCGGCCAGCCGGCGCGCGGCGCAGGACGAGCTATAGGAGTATGCGCAGCTTAACGGTGCCGGTGCGGGCAATCCGTCTTCTGGCAGTTGCCGTAGATGGCGAGGGCGTGCTCGGCGATCTTGAAGCCGCGCTCGAGGGCGATCTTCTGCTGGCGGCTTTCGATCTCTTCGTCGTAGAACTCCTCGACGTGGCCGCAGTCGAGGCAGACCAGGTGGTCGTGGTGCGAACCGGCGTTCAGCTCGTAGATGGCCTTGCCGGTTTCAAAGTGATTGCGGTTCAGGAGACCGGCCTGTTCGAACTGCGTCAGCACGCGGTACACCGTCGCCAGGCCGACGTCCATGTTCTCGTTCAGCAGGGTTTTGTATACGTCTTCCGCCGTCAGGTGCCGCACCGTGCTGTTCTGGAAGATCTCCAGGATTTTCAGCCGCGGTAGTGTCGCTTTGAGGCCGCTGGCCTTCAGGTCGGTTGGGTTGTTGCTCATGTTTTGTTACTCTTAGATGGGCCGAGATGGGCGTAGTGCTTTATGATATAGCGTTTCTAGAATCTCGCTCAATCGTTTTTAAGGTTAGATATGCGCGTCATGAATGCCGTTTTCCATCGTTCCCACGCCCGGGCAGCGCTCGTGGCCGGCCTTGCCGTCACGACGCTGACGGTCTCCGGCTGCGCATCCTGGCGTAACCAGACCAAGCCGGCAGCGCCGGTGAGCACCGCCCCGGCCGCGGTCGCCGCCGATGCCGACAAGTCCGCGGCAATCGCGAATTCGGGCGCGCAAACGACCACCGTCACCAAGCTGCAGAAATTCCTGTGGGTGTTCTCGCCGTATCGTCCGGACATCCAGCAGGGTAACTTCGTGTCCCAGGAAATGCTGACCCAGCTGAAGGTCGGCCAGACCCGCGACCAGGTCAAGTTCATCCTCGGCACCCCGCTGCTGATGGACGCCTTCCACGCCGACCGCTGGGACTATCCCTTCTACCTCGCGCGCGGCAACGGCGAGCTGACCACCAGCCGCGTCACCGTCTACTTCAAGGACAACCTGCTGGCCAAGATCGACGGCGGCAACCTGCCGAGCGAGCGTGAATACATCTCGCGCCTGATCGGCATTTCGAAGTACGAGACCAAGACCGAACAGGAATCGCTGGACGAACTGAAGCGCAAGCGCGAAGACGCGGCCAAGCGCGGCGGGGAGTAAGGGGCATGACGCAATTGAATATCGCCGTCGCCGGCGCCAGCGGCCGCATGGGCCGCATGCTGATCGAGACCATCGCCGCAGCCGACGACGCCACCCTGGCCGGTGCACTCGATCGCGCAGGCAATCCCTTCATCGGCTCGGATGCCGGCGCCTTTTCGGGCCAGCTGACCGGCGTGACGATCCGATCGAGCCTGGAGCAAGGCCTGGCCGGCGCCCAGTACCTGATCGACTTCACCCGTCCGGAAGGCACGCTGGAGCACCTGGAATACTGCGCCGCCCACGGCGTCAAGCTGATCATCGGCACCACCGGCTTCGATGAAGCCGGCAAGGCCGCGATCCGCGCCGCCGCCGAAAAGACCGCGATCGTGTTCGCGCCGAACATGAGCATCGGCGTGAACGTCACGCTGAAGCTGCTGGAAATGGCGGCGAAGAACTTCTCGCAAGGCTATGACATCGAGATCATCGAAGCCCACCACCGCCACAAGGTCGACGCCCCGTCCGGCACCGCGCTGAAGATGGGCGAGGTCATCGCCGACGCCCTCGGCCGCGACCTGCAGCAGTGCGCCGTCTACGGCCGCGAAGGCGTGACCGGCGAACGCGACCCCTCGACCATCGGCTTCGCCACCGTGCGCGGCGGCGACATCGTCGGCGACCACACCGTGCTGTTCGCCGGCATCGGCGAGCGCATCGAGATCAGCCACAAGTCGAGCAGCCGCGTCAGCTACGCCCAGGGCGCCCTGCGCGCCGCACGCTTCCTGGCCGACAAGCCGACCGGCCTGTACGACATGCAGGATGTGCTGGGCCTGAAGGCTTAAAGCCGAACTGTACGGCTTTGCCGGCGTTCTGCTGGCATACTGGCCGCATCAAGTCGCCCCGCGAATAAACCTTCGTCGTTCCCGCGAAAGGCGGGGGCGACGATGAATCGGAGAATCCCTATGGCCACCGTCGAACTGAACGGCGCCGCAATCGTCGACACCGAAAGCTTCCACACCGAGAGCCAGCGCGCCTTCGGCTTCCCGGACTCCTACCCGCACACCATGGATTCCTGGGTCGACTGCCTCAGCTACCTGCGCGACGAGGACGGCATGAGCAAGGTCCGCCTCGGGCCGGACGAGACCCTGCACATCGTCGTGCTGCATTCCGACGCCATGCGCGAGCGCGCCGAGGACGTGCTGGAGGAAATGGCCTTCTGCATCATCGGCATCAACGAGCGCTATGAGGATTACGGCGAAAAGCCGGCCCTGGAGCTCGAGCTGCGTTAAAACCACGTGGGCTCGGAGAGCCCACCCTACACGTGGTTCGTAGGGTGGGCACCCCGTGCCCACGCCGCCCAGTAGGTGAATGTACCAGTATAATGTTCTGCTCACCTCCATTAGTCCGCAGAACATCATGCAAGATAAATATAGTCCAGCCGAAGTCGAACAGGCCGCCCAGGCCTACTGGAAGTCGATCGACGCCTATAAAGCGGTCGAAAATGACCCGCGTTTCCCAAAAGGCAAGTATTACGCTTGCTCGATGCTGCCTTACCCGTCCGGTAAGCTGCACATGGGTCACGTGCGCAACTATACGATCAACGACGTGATGTACCGCTACCTGCGGATGAACGGCTACAACGTGCTGATGCCGATGGGCTGGGACGCCTTCGGCATGCCGGCCGAGAATGCGGCGATGGCGAACAACGTGCCGCCGGCCGAATGGACTTATTCGAACATCGCCCACATGCGCGGCCAGATGGAGTCGATGGGCCTGGCCATCGACTGGTCGCGCGAAATGACCGCCTGCAAGCCGGACTACTACAAGTGGAACCAGTGGATGTTCCTGAAGATGCTCGAGAAGGGCATCATCTACCAGAAGACCGGCACCGTGAACTGGGACCCGGTCGACCAGACCGTGCTGGCCAACGAGCAGGTCGTCGACGGCCGCGGCTGGCGCTCGGGCGCGCTGGTCGAAAAGCGCGAGATCCCGATGTACTACGTGCGCATCACGGACTACGCCGACGAACTGCTGGACTACGTCGACAACAAGCTGCCGGGCTGGCCGGAGCGCGTGCGCATCATGCAGTCCAACTGGATCGGCAAGTCGACCGGCGTGCGCTTCGCCTTCCCGCACGTGATCATGGACGAGCAGGGTGAGCTGATCAACGAGGGCAAGCTCTACGTCTTCACCACCCGCGCCGACACCATCATGGGCGTGACCTTCTGCGCGGTCGCCGCCGAGCACCCGCTGGCCACCCAGGCAGCCAGGGACAACCCGGAGCTGCAGGCCTTCATCGCCGAGTGCAAGCAGGGCTCCGTGATCGAAGCCGACATGGCGACGATGGAAAAGAAGGGCATGCCGACCGGCCTGTCCGTCATGCACCCGATCACCGGCGAGCAAGTGCCGGTCTGGGTCGGCAACTACGTGCTGATGACCTACGGCGACGGCGCCGTGATGGGCGTGCCGGCGCACGACGAGCGCGACTTCGCGTTCGCGAAAAAATACGAGCTGCCGATCAAGCAGGTCGTCGCGGTGGAAGGCCAGACCTTCTCGCTGGACGGCTGGCAGGAGTGGTACGGCGATAAAGAAAAGGGCGTGCTGATCGACTCCGGCAAGTACGACGGCCTCGATTACACCTCGGCCGTCAACGCCGTGGCCGGCGACCTGGCCGAGAAGGGCTTGGGCGACAAGAAGGTCACCTTCCGCCTGCGCGACTGGGGCATCTCGCGCCAGCGCTACTGGGGCACGCCGATCCCGATGATCCACTGCGAGAAGTGCGGCACCGTGCCGGTTCCGGAAAAGGACCTGCCGGTCGTGCTGCCGGAAGACTGCGTCCCGGACGGCACCGGCAACCCGCTCAAGAAGCACGAAGCCTTCCTGAAGGTCGACTGCCCGTGCTGCGGCGCCCCGGCCCGCCGCGAGACCGACACCATGGACACCTTCGTCGACTCGTGCTGGTACTACATGCGCTATACCTCGCCGGGTTCGAACGACTCGATGGTCGACCCGGCCCGCAACGATTACTGGATGCCGATGGACCAGTACATCGGCGGTATCGAGCACGCCGTGCTGCACCTGCTGTACGCGCGCTTCTGGACCAAGGTGATGCGCGACTTCGGACTGGTGAAATTCGACGAGCCCTTCGTCAACCTGCTCACGCAAGGCATGGTGCTGAACGAGACCTACTACCGCGAGGATGAATCGGGTAAGAAGACCTGGTTCAACCCGGCCGACGTCGACCTCGTGCTCGACGACCGCGGTCGTCCGCAGGCGGCGGCATCGAAGCTGGATGGCGCCCCGGTCATCATCGGCGGCACCGAGAAGATGTCGAAGTCGAAGAACAACGGCATCGACCCGCAAGCCCAGATCGAGCAGTACGGCGCGGACACCGCCCGCCTGTTCACCATGTTCGCGGCGCCGCCGGAGCAGACCCTGGAGTGGTCGGAGTCGGGCGTGGAAGGCGCGAGCCGCTTCCTGCGCCGCGTCTGGGCCTTCGCCTACGCGCAGCGCGAGCGCATCGCTGCGGCGCTGGCCGGCCAGCAGCAAGGCACCCTGGACGACGACCAGAAAACCCTGCGCCGCGAAGTGCACAAGATCCTGCAGCAGGCCGACTACGACTTCAAGCGCATCCAGTACAACACGGTCGTCTCGGCCTGCATGAAGATGCTGAATACCCTGGAGTCGGCCAAGCTGGCCGAGGGTTCGGCGAGCGATGCCGTCATTACCGAAGGCCTGTCGATCTTCCTGCGCATGCTGAACCCGGTGGCGCCGCACATCACCCACGCGCTGTGGCAGGAACTGGGCTACGCCGGCGTGTACGGCGACATCCTGAACGTGCAGTGGCCGGAAGTCGACCCTGCCGCGCTGGAGCAGTCCGAGATCGAGCTGATGATCCAGGTGAACGGCAAGCTGCGCGGTTCCGTCAAGGTGCCGAAGGGCGCCGACAAGGCCGCCATCGAAGCCGCGGCTCTGGCCTCGGAAGCGGCCCAGAAGTTCGTCGAAGGTACGCCGAAGAAGGTCATCGTCGTCCCCGGCAAGTTGATCAACATCGTGGTGTAATCGATGCCCGCCTCCTATAAGAAAATAGTGGTGCGTTCCGTCGCGGCGCTGTGTATCGCAGCGTCGCTGGCGGCCTGCGGCTTCCAGCTGCGCGGCTCGAACGGCAGCTATACGATGCCCTTCCACAGCCTGTTCCTGACCTTCCCGGACACCTCGCCGCTCGGGACTGAGCTCAAGCGCAACCTGCGCGCGGGCGACGTCGCCATCGCCGACAAGCCGGACCAGGCGGAAGCGCAGTTCGTGGTGCTGGGCGAAAACCGCGGCAAGTCGATCCTGTCGCTGAACAGCCTGGGCCGGGTGCGCGAATACCTGCTGACCTATACGCTGACGTTCACGGTCCGCGACAGCAAGGGCGTCGAGCTGCTGCCGGCCACCGAGATCACGCTGCGCCGGAACATGGCCTTCGACGAGACCCAGGTGCTGGCCAAGGAATCCGAGGAAGCGCTGCTGTACCGCGACATGCAGGCCGACCTGGTGCAGCAGATCATGCGCCGCCTGGCCGCGCTGAAACCTGCCAGGTAAGGAACAGAGACTATGCAGTTGCGGCCTGAGGCGCTCGACGGGCAGCTCGCCAAGGGGTTGGCGCCCCTCTACGTGATCACCAGCGACGAGCACCTGCTGGCGCTGGAGGCGGCGGACAAGATTCGCCGCGCCGCCCGTGCGCAAGGCTTTTCCGAGCGCGACGTGCTCACGGTCGAGCGCAACTTCAAGTGGGGCGAGCTGCTGGCCGCCAACCAGGCGATGTCGCTGTTCGGCGACAAGAAGCTGATCGAGCTGCGCATCCCCGGCGGCAAGCCCGGCAAGGACGGCAGCGCGGCCCTGCAGAACTACGCGAAAGACCTGAACCCGGACAACCTGACCCTGATCACCCTGCCCAAGCTGGACTGGCAGACGGCGAAGGCGGCCTGGGTCGCGGGCCTGCAGCAGGCCGCGGTCTACGTCGAGATCCCGAACGTGGAACGTCCCGCATTGCCGGCCTGGATCGGCATGCGTCTGTCGGCGCAGCAGCAGAGCGCAGACCGCCAGAGCCTGGACTTCATCGCCGATCGGGTCGAGGGCAACCTGCTGGCGGCGCACCAGGAAATCCAGAAGCTGGGATTGCTGTACGAGCCCGGCAAGCTGAGCTTCGAGCAGGTCCAGGACGCCGTGCTGAACGTGGCGCGCTACGACGTGTTCAAGCTGTCCGAAGCGATGCTGGCCGGCGATCCGGCGCGCCTGGTGCGCATGCTGGAAGGCCTGAAAGGCGAGGGCGAGGCGTTGCCGCTGGTGCTGTGGGCGGTGTCGGAGGAAATCCGCACGCTGCTAAAATTGAAGGCAGGGATGGCGCAGGGACGCCCGCTGGGCGCGCTGCTGAAGGAATACCGGGTCTGGGGCCCGCGCGAGCGCATGATGGAACCGGCACTGCGCCGCATCTCGCTGCCGACCCTGGAAGCGGCCATGCAGGAGGCGGCCCAGGTCGACCGCATGGTCAAGGGCTTGCGTGCGAAGCAGTTCGCGGGCGACGCCTGGGATGCGATGCTGCAGCTGGCGTTGAGGGTTGCTTCGTAAGGCGTGGGCACGTAAGACAGTCCCCCGGACTGTTTTACCCCACCCTACCTGTATCGCAATAATGTAGGGTGGGCACACCGTGCCCACGTTTGAACGGACGACGACGCATCATGAACATCAACGAATACATGCAAACCATCGGCCGCCAGGCGCGCGCGGCCTCGCGCGCGATGGCGCGCGCCGACAGCGCAGCCCGCAACAAGGCGCTGCTCCTGATCGCCGACGCCATCGAGCGCGATGCCGCCTGCCTGCGCGACGCCAATGCGCGCGACCTCGATGCCGCCCGCGCCGCCGGCCTGGCGCCGGCCCTGCTGGACCGCCTGGCGCTGTCCGACAAGGCGATCGCCACCATGGTCGACGGCCTGCGCCAGATCGTCGCGCTGCCGGATCCGATCGGCGAAATCTCGAACATGAAGTTCCGTCCGAGCGGCATCCAGGTCGGCCAGATGCGCGTGCCGCTGGGCGTCATCGGCATCATCTACGAAGCGCGCCCGAACGTGACGGTGGACGCGGCCGGCCTGTGCATCAAGAGCGGCAACGCCGCCATCCTGCGCGGCGGTTCGGAAGCCATCCATTGCAACCGCGCCCTGGCCGAGCTGGTGGCGGAAGGCTTGCGCGGCGCCGGCCTGCCGGAACAGGGCGTGCAGGTGGTCGAGACCACCGACCGCGCCGCCGTCGGCTTTCTTATCACCATGCCGGAATACGTGGACGTGATCGTGCCGCGCGGCGGCAAGGGCCTGATCGCGCGCCTGATGCAGGAAGCGACGGTCCCGATGATCAAGCACCTGGACGGCATCTGCCACGTCTACATCGACGCCAAGGCCGACATCGCCAAGGCGCTGCCGATCGCGATGAACGCCAAGACCCACCGCTACGGCACCTGCAACACGATGGAAACCCTGCTGGTGGCGCGCGCCATCGCGCCGGCGATCCTGCCGCAGCTGGCCGAGCTCTATGCGACCAGGGAAGTCGAACTGCGCGCCGATCCGGAAGCGCTGGCGATCCTGCAGGGCTATCCGCACCTGGCGCCGGCAAGCGAAGAAGACTGGAGCACCGAATACCTGGCGCCGATCCTGGCGGTCAAGATCGTGGCCGATATCGACGAGGCGATGGACCACATCAACACCTACTCGTCGAAGCACACCGACGCCATCGTCACCGAGGATTACACCGACGCCATGCGCTTCCTGCGCGAAGTCGATTCGGCCTCGGTGATGGTGAACGCCTCGACGCGCTTCGCCGACGGCTTCGAGTACGGCCTGGGGGCCGAGATCGGGATCTCGAACGACAAGCTGCATGCGCGTGGACCGGTGGGACTCGAAGGATTGACGTCGCTGAAGTACGTGGTGTTCGGGCACGGCGAGATTCGCAACTAAGGTCAAAAACGTCATTCCCGCTTTCGGGGTCAACAACAAGGATAATATGTACCTCTGGATCAAAGCCTTCCACATCGTCTTCATCGCCGCCTGGTTCGCCGGCCTGTTCTACCTGCCGCGCATCTTCGTAAACCTGGCGCAGGAAACCAATCCCGCCACGATCGAGCGCCTGCTGGGCATGGGTCGCCGCCTCTACCGCTTCACCACGATGCTGATGATCCCGGCCCTGGTGCTGGGCCTCTGGCTGTGGCTGGGCTTCGGCATCAAGGGTGGCTGGCTGCATGCGAAACTGGCGCTGGTCATCCTGGTGATCGGCTACCATCACGCCTGTGGATCGCTGCTGAAGAAATTCGAACGCGGGGCGAATACGCGCAGCCATAAATGGTTCCGCGTGTTTAACGAAGTCCCGGTGCTGCTGCTGATCGCAATCGTGATCCTGGTCGTCGTCAAACCTTTTTGATTATTCGTGGCCAGAGCCCGGTTCACCCGGGTGGGCTCTGACCCCGACTGACTCGATATGAGCAAAACCATCCAGTATTTCTTCGCGCCGCATTCGCCCTATGTCTACCTGGGGCATGAACGCCTGCTCAAGCTGGCCGCCCAGTACGGCGCGATGATCGAACCCAAGCCCTTCGACCTGGGCGCGGTGTTTTCGCAGTCCGGCGGCCTGCCGCTGGCCAAGCGCGCGCCGCAGCGCCAGGCCTACCGCCTGCAGGAGCTGCAGCGCTGGTCGCAGTTCCTCGGCCTGCCGATGAACCTGCAGCCGAAGTTCTTCCCCGTCGACCAGGGCCCGGCCTCGCTGCTGCTGGCCGCCGCCCGCGAGCAGGGCGGCGCCGACCAGGCCCTGGAGCTGGCCAGCGCCATCACCCGCGCGGTCTGGGTCGAGGACAGGGATATCGCGGATGCGGCCACGCTCGAGCAGCTGGCGGGCGACGCCGGTTTCGACGGCGCGGCCCTGCTGGCGGCCTCGCGCACGCCGGAAACGCAGCGGAAATACGACGCATTCACGCAGGAAGCGCTGGACGCCGGCGTGTTCGGCTCGCCCTGGTACGTCGTCGACGGCCAGGGCTTCTGGGGCCAGGACCGGCTGGATTTCGTCGAGCGCCTGCTGCAGGTTTGAACCCCGAGTAATCGGGAAGTAAGGGCGGCCGGGCTCATTCCGGCCGTTGTTTTTTGTTTTTTTAACACAGTAACAGGGGCCTCGCACACCGTCGCCAGCATCGCAGACCGGCAATGCAACGCGCAGCAGGTGTGCGAGCCCCCCACCACAACGGATAAAGGGTACACCTGATGGCCTCCTACTTTTGCCCATGCCCGCGCGGCATGGAAGCGGCACTCGCCGAAGAAATCGCTGAAATCGCGCAGAACACCGGCAGCCCCACGCTGAAGGTCCACCAGCAGGTGCCGGGCGGCGTGCACGCCTCGGGCAGCATGCAGGATGCCTATCGCATCAACCTGCATTCGCGCATCGCCTCGCGCGTGCTGATGCGCATGGCGAACAAGACCTACAGCAACGAGAACGACATCTACGACCTGGTGCTCGAGCAGCCCTGGGAAGACTGGTTCGACGTGAATCACACGATCCGGGTCGACATCACGGCCGTCAAATCGCCGCTGAAGAGCCTGGAGTTCACCACGCTGAAGATCAAGGACGCCGTCTGCGACCGCTTCCGCGACCAGTTCGGCAAGCGCCCCTCGGTCAACACGCGCGAGCCGGACATGCGCATCCTCGGCTTCCTCGACAAGCACAACTTCACGGTCTACCTCGACACCTCGGGCGAGGCGCTGTTCAAGCGCGGCTGGCGCGAGGAAACGGGCGACGCGCCGCTGCGCGAGAACCTGGCCGCCGGCCTGCTGCGCGTGGCCGGCTGGAAGCCGGGTGTGCCGCTGTTCGATCCGATGTGCGGCTCGGGCACGATCCTGATCGAGGCGGCCCAGATGGTGCAGGGCATTCCGCCGGGCGCGCGCCGCCGCTTCGCCTTCGAAAAATTCCACAACTTCGACGGCAAGGCCTGGCAGGAGATGAAAACGGCGATCAAGCCGAACCCGCTGCCGGACACGCCCACCATCTTCGGTTCCGACATCTCGGGCGACATGGTGGCGATGACCCGTCACAACCTGAAAGTGGCCGGCGTGATGTTCGAGGTGCCGCTCAAGCAGATCGAGGCGCAGCAGGTGCAGCCGCCCACCAGCCAGCCGGGCATCCTGCTGACCAACCCGCCCTACGGCGAGCGTATCGGCGTGCGCGGCGACTCCACCATCCCGCAGGACGAGATGGCGGTCGGCTTCTACCAGGACCTCTCCAGCACCCTGAAGCAGCGCTTCGCCGGCTGGACCGTCTACCTGTTCACCGCCGACCTCTCGCTGCCGAAGATGCTGCGCCTGAAGGAATCGCGCAAGACCCCGTTCTTCAACGGCGCGCTCGAATGCCGCCTGTTCCGCTTCGACATGGTCGCCGGCTTCAACCGACGCGATGCCGCGAAGCCGGATGCGGCCCGCCCACAACAAGAGTAATCGATGCTGCCCGAACCCGAACCAGACAACCTGCCCAAGGACCCCGTCATTCCGGTCCCGCTGCCGGAACCGCACAAGGTCATCATGCTGTCCGCCGGCGGCCTGGCTTCGCTGCTGGCCGCGCTGTCGATGCTGGGACCGTTCTCGGTCGACGCCTACCTGCCGGCCTTCCCGCGCATCCAGGAGACCCTGCATGCAACCCCGCTGGAAGTCCAGCAGACCCTGACGGCCTATATGCTGTCCTTCGCCGTCATGTCGCTGTGGCACGGTGCGCTGGCGGACGCCTTCGGGCGCCGCAACGTGGTGCTGGTCGGCCTGATCGTGTTCGCGGTCGGTACCCTCGGCTGCGCTTCGGCGCATTCGGTGCACTACCTGTGGATCTTCCGCGTCATGCAGGGCATCTCGGCCGGGGCCGGGGTGGTGGTGGGGCGGGCGATCATCCGCGACCTGTACTCGGGCGCGCCGGCCGCGCGCCTGCTGTCGATGGTGACGATGATCTTCTCGATCGCGCCGGCGGTGGCGCCGGTGCTGGGCGGCTGGATCGTGACCCTGCTGGACTGGCGCGCGATCTTCCTCGGCCTGCTGGTGTTCAGCGTGGGCCTGTGGTGGGTCTGCTGGCAGCACCTGCCGGAGACCATGCCGAAAGAGCGCCGCCAGCCCTTCAATCCGCGCTTCCTGGCGCGCAGCTACTGGGACATCTTCAGCTCGGTGCTGTTCCAGATGAAGTCGGGGGTGGTCGCCTTCAACTTCGGCGGCATGTTCCTGTTCATCGCCGGCGCGCCGGTGCTGCTGCCGGTGCACCTGCACCTGGGGCCGTCGGACTTCGCCTGGCTGTTCGTGCCGGCGGTGGCCGGCATCTTCCTGGGCGCCCTGGCCGCCAACCGCCTGGCCGGCAAGATGCATTACGGGCGCCAGATCGGCATCGGCTATGCCTTGATGCTGTCCGCGGTGACCGGCAGCGTGCTGTACCACTCCTTCCTGCCGCCGGCCTTGCCGTGGACCGTGCTGCCGATGTTCTTCTATAACTTCGGCAGCTCGATCATCAACCCCAGCGCGACCCTGCTGACGCTCGACCTGTTCCCGCACATCCGCGGCACGGTGGCGTCCTGCCAGTCCTTCCTCACCACGCTGATGGGCGCGATCGTGGCGGGCATCATCGCACCGGCGCTGACCCACTCGGTGCTGGCGATGGCGCTCGGCCAGGCTGCGTTTGCCCTGGCGTCGCTGGCTTGCTGGATGGTGTCGCGGCACTTTCGGCGCAGGCAAGCCCTGGCGTAGGGTGGGCACTCCGTGCCCACGCGGGCGCTGATTTAACGCAAGCATCACGCGTGGGCACAGTGTGCCCACGCTACGAATATGAGGTGCGTCAACACGTCCGCCTGAGTTCTGACTCTAAAACACATCACTTTTACCGGAAAATGTTGTTCCCGGTCAGAAATGTATATATGCTAAGATAAGTTTTTCACATCCGGAACAATGCCAAAAAACCAGCACTATTCCGGGGATTACAAGAAGAATTATCGTGGCAGCTTGAGCCGGGGAGAGCCGCCACCAACCATCCAGAACAGCAGTGGCGGCCGTGCTTGAGACCAACTACTTACCAGACCAGGATATCCGCAATCGCCTGCTGATCGCGCGGCTGCCGGCCATGCCGCAGATCCTCATCAAGCTGCTGGCTCACCTGCAGGCGGACGATCTCGGCATGCCGGAACTGGCTGCGCTGGTGGCCAAGGACGCCGGCATGACGGGCAAGATCCTGAGCGTCGCCAACAGCTCGGCCTATCATCGCGGCGGCCGCCAGCCCAATCTCGAGCAGGCCGTGGTGGCGCTGGGCACCGACATGATCAAGACCCTGGTGATCAGCGACTCGGTGTTCCAGACCTTCAACAGCTTCCCGAATTCCGGCGCGACCGACCTGCGCGCGTTCTGGAAGAATTCGCTCACCGCCGCCGTGCTGGCGCGCGACCTGGCCCGCCACCTGAATTATTCGCAGCCGGAGGAAGCCTACCTGGCCGGCTTGCTGCACAACGTCGGCCGCCTGGCGCTGCTGGCCACCGCCCCGAAGGAATACGGCTTCAACTTCACCGCGCGCGACGACGAAGACCTGTGCGCGGTCGAGCAGCGCACGCTCCAGATCACCCACGCCGAAGCCGGCGCCTGGCTGATCGAGCGCTGGCAGCTCGACTCCTTCCTGGCCGACTCGGTGCTCTACCACCACGAGCCGGGCGAGCGCCTGGAGGGCGCCCACCCCTTGATCCGCATCGTGCGCGCCGCCCACCTGCTGTCCGGGCATGCCGACGATCCGAACCTGGTGGTGGAGGCGGCCAGGCTGTGCGACCTCGAACCGGAAGCCGCCGACGAACTGCTGGCCCAGGCCGCACGCCAGGTCGAGCGCGCCGCGGTCCACCTCGGCATCGACCTGACCGGCGCCGACGACATTCCCGCCCTGACGGCCTTCGCGCCGCCGCCGCCCGTCGACCCGGTGCAGCAGCGCCTGACCGAGGAGATGCGCAATCTGGTGCTGGTCTCGGAGATCGGCCAGGCCTTCGCGCGCCAGCAGGGCAAGGGCGGCGAGAGCGGGCTGCTGGAATCGGTGGCGCGTTCGGCGCGCGTGCTGTTCGACTTCGAGAACGCCGCCGTGATGCTGGAGAACCCGACCGGCCACGCGCTGGTGGGCGCGCCTACCGCCAACCAGCAGCGCATCTCGGAATTCTCGATCCCGCTGTCGAAGGGCGGCGCGGTGGCCAAGGCCGCGCTGGAGCGCCGCCTGGCCTTCGTGCGCCGCGACGGCGCGCCGCTCGGCCTGCCCGAGGAACAGCTGCTGCGCATGCTCGGCACCGAATCCCTGGTCTGCGTGCCGCTGGTGAGCGGGGCGCGCTGCATCGGCGTCCTGATCGGCGGCATCGCCAGCTGGCAGGTGCCGGCCTGCCAGAAGCGCGAGCGCTTCATGCAGTCCTTCGGCGCCCAGGCCGCGACCGCGCTGGAAAACGCGATGCTTGAGCGCGGCCATGCGCGCCGCCAGCTGGCCCACGTGGCCGAGGAATACCGGGAAGCGTCGCGCCGCGTGGTACACGAGGTGAACAACCCGCTGTCGATCATCAAGAACTATCTGTCGGTCCTCGACAGCAAGCTGGAACGCCAGGAGCCGGTGGCCGGCGAGCTGTCGATCCTGAACGAGGAGATCGACCGCGTCGGCCAGCTGGTCAACAGCCTGACCGAGGTGCAGCCGAAGGTGGACAGCGGCGTCAGCGCCGACGTGGCCAAGGTGGTGGAAGACGTGCTGCGCCTGTTCCGCGCCACCGACTTCGTGCCGCCGAACGTCGAGATCGTGGTCAGCATGTCCAGCGAAGCGTCGCGCGTCGAGGGCGACCCCGACATCCTCAAGCAGATCCTGGTCAACCTGATCAAGAACGCGGTCGAGGCGCTGTCCGCCACCGGCGGCCGCATCGAGATCGCCAATCGCGGCCACGTCAACCGCGAGCGCAGGCTGTACCTGGAGCTGGTCGTCTCCGACACCGGCCCGGGCCTGTCGCGCGAAGTGCTGGCCAACCTGTTCGCCGCCGTGAAGAGCACGAAGGAAGGCCCGCACCACGGGCTCGGCCTGTCGATCGTGCACAGCCTGGTCAAGAAGCTGAACGGGCATATCGCCTGCCGCAGCGGCAAGACCGGCACCAGTTTCGAAATTCTGCTGCCGGCGCATGCCGGCGCAAGCGCCCCGGCCGGAACGCCGATGCGCGCGCTCGGATCAGTATAAGGTAACAATGAATCCCATCTCCGACAGCGCCCCGTCACCCGCACCCCACGACGCGCTTGTACCGCAAGCCGCATTCCCGTCCACGCTGGAGCAGCCGCGCCTGCTGCTGGTCGACGACGAACCCCGCCTGCTGTCCTCGCTGTACGAACTGCTGCAGGGCCGCGGCTACCAGCTGGTCACCGCCGCCACCGGCAGCGAAGCCCTGGCCCACCTGTCGAAACTGCGCTTCGACCTGGTCCTGCTCGACCTGCGCCTGCCCGACATCGGCGGCCACGAGATCATGGACTTCATCAATGCGAAGGGCATCGACGCCGACGTCATCGTGATGAGCGGCGAGGTCGGCATCGAGGCCGCGATCGGCGCCCTGAAACGCGGCGCCTACGACTACCTGCGCAAGCCGTACAGCCGCGAAGAACTGCTGACGACCGTGGCCAACGCGCTCAAGGCGCGCCGCCTCGAGGAAACCAACAGCCGCATCGCGACCCAGCTGGAAAACTCGGAGAAGATGTACCGCTACCTGGTGGACTCCTCGCCGGACATCATCTACACCCTGAACCACGAGGGCAAGTTCACCTTCGTCAACGACCGCGCCTACCAGCTGCTCGGCTACCGCCGCGAAGAGCTGATCGGCCAGCATTACTCGGTGCTGGTGCACGAGGAAGACCTGGAGCGCGCACGCTATTCCTTCAACGAGCGACGCGTCGACGAGCGCGCCTCGCGCAACGTCGAGCTGCGCCTGAAGTGCCATGCCGGCTCGAACCAGGAACGCACCTTCAACAACACCCTGATGACGATCTCGCTGAACGCGATCGGCATGCACGTGCCCGACCAGGAAGTGAAGAAGCTGGAGTTCTTCGGCACCTACGGCGTGGCGCGCGACATCACCGACCGCAAGCGCGCGGAAGAAGTCATCTCCTACCAGGCCTACCACGACATCCTGACCGACCTGCCGAACCGCATCCTGTTCAAGGACCGGCTCGGCCTGGCCGTCATCCAGGCCAAGCGCAAGCAGACCGAGCTCGCGGTGATGTTCATCGACCTGGACCGCTTCAAGCTGGTCAACGACACCCTGGGCCACGTAAAGGGCGACGAGCTGCTGCAGCAGGTGGCGGTGCGCCTGAAGGAATGCCTGCGCAAGGGCGACACCCTGGCGCGCCAGGGCGGCGACGAATTCACCATCGTGCTGCCCGAGCTGCGCGACCGCGACGACGCGCGCAGCGTCGCCGACAAATTCCTCGAGTGCCTGCAGCTGCCGTTCGACCTCGACGGCCACCAGGTCCACATCTCGGCCTCGATCGGCATTGCGATCTATCCGGGTCACGGCGAGTCGATCGACGAGCTGCTGCGCCACGCCGACATCGCCATGTACCAGGTCAAGGGGCAGGGCAAGAACGGCCACGCCTTCTACGACGCCTCGATGCAGGACATCTCGCACCAGAAGATCGCGCTCGGCCAGAGCCTGCGGCGGGCGCTGGAAAACGACGAGCTGGAGATGTACTACCAACCGCAGATCGACGCCGCCAGCGGCCGCATCGTCGGCGCCGAGGCGCTGATGCGCTGGAACCATCCGACCCGCGGCATCGTCACGCCGGGCGAGTTCCTGCCCTTCGCCGAAGAAAACGGCTTGATGATCCCGATCTCGGACTGGATGATCGGCGCCCTGTGCCGCGACATGCTGCAGTGGAAGAGCATCTGTGCCAACCACGTGCGGCTGTCGCTGAACCTGTCCCCGCAATACCTGGACCGCGGCGACTTCTTCGAGAAGATGCGCGGCGCCCTGCTGCGCTACGGGATCGCGCCGAGCCAGATCGAAGTCGAGATCACCGAGAACATCTGCATCCGCAACCCGCAGCACGCGATCGAGCAGCTCAACAAGCTGGGCCAGCTTGGCGTCTCGGTGGCGATCGACGACTTCGGCACCGGCTATTCCTCGCTGGCCTACCTGCACCGCTTCCCGGTCCACACGATCAAGATCGACCAGTCCTTCGTCAAGGAGATCCACGACGAGTACGGCCACTATCCGGTGGTGCTGGCGATCATCTCGATCGCGCGCGGCCTGGGTCTGAACCTGATCGCGGAAGGCGTCGAGACCGAGCCGCAGGCACGCTACCTGCGCGCCAACGGCTGCATGACGATGCAGGGCTACCTGTATCACCGGCCGATGCCGCTGGGCCGCTTCGTCGAGGTGCTGCGCGGCCAGGGCCTGCCGGCCGGCGCGGGCAACGTGCTCGCGTTCCAGGCGTAAGGAAGCCGCCTTGCCATGCCCGATACCGTCGCTCATCACACCGCCGAGTTCCTGCGTGTAAAAGCGCTGGCCGAGCGCGGCGTCGCCACTGCCCAGCACAGCCTGGGCTTCATGTACGTGAACGGCCAGGGCGTGCCGAAGAACTACGAGCTGGCGGTGGCCTGGTACCGGATGGCGGCCAGCGCCGGCCTCGAACAGGCCCAGTACAACCTCGGCGTGATGTACCAGAAGGGCCAGGGCGTGGCCCAGGACCTGGCGCAGGCGATCTACTGGTACACCCAGGCGGCGAGCCAAGGTTATGCCGCGGCCCAGTACAACCTGGGCTGGCTGTACGCCAAGGGCCAGGGCGTCCCGGCCGACGTGCAGCAGGCCATGCACTGGTTCAGCCAGGCGGCCGAACAGGGCGACGCCGGCGCCCAGCACAACCTCGGCATGATGTACGAGGGCGGCAAGGGCGTGGCCCAGGACATCGGCCGCGCCATCGAATGGTATCGCCGCGCCGCCGACCAGAACTACGCGCGCGCGCAGTTCAACCTGGCGCTCCGCTACGACAGCGGCCAGGGTGTGGACCGTGACGTGCAGCAGGCCATCCACTGGTTCCGCAAGGCGGCCGAGCAGGGCTATGCGCCGGCCCAGTTCAACCTCGGCCTGCGCTACGACAAGGGCCAGGACCTGCCGCAGGACAGCGAAAAGGCGATCCTGTGGTACGGCCGCGCCGGCGAGCAGGGCCACGCCAGCTCGCAGTTCAACCTGGCCCTCATCCACGACAGCGGCCATGGGGTGGCGCGCGATCCCGACCTGGCGCTGCAGTGGTACCGCAAGGCGGCCGAGCAGGGCCATGCCGGCGCCCAGGACAATCTCGGCCTGCGCTACGAGCACGGCCAGGGCGTGGACCAGGATTACGGACTGGCCGCGCACTGGTACCGCAAGGCCGCCGAGCAGGGTTCCGCCGGCGCCCAGTACCACCTCGGCCAGCTGCTCGATGCCGGCCACGGCGTCGAACAGGATGCCGGGCAGGCGCTCGACTGGTACCGCAAGGCCGCCGAGCAGGGCCACCTGCGCGCCCAGTTCGACCTCGCCCTGCGCATCGAGGCCGAGGCCATGCACTGGTACCGCAAGGCGGCCGACCAGGACTATGCGCCGGCCCAGTACATGCTGGGCCAGCTGCTCGACCAGGACGACAGCGGCACCATCGACCCGCGCCAGGCCCACGAGTGGTACCGCAAGGCCGCCGACCAGGGCCACGCCCTCGCCCAGTTCGCGCTCGGCCTGCGCTACGACAGCGGCCACGGCGTCGAACGCGACTACGAAGCCGCCCACTTCTGGTACCTGTGCGCCGCACGCCAGGGCCATGCGCGCGCCCAGTTCAACCTCGGGGTCATGTACGCCAGCGGCCAGGGCGTGCAGAAGGACCTGATCGAAGCCTATGCCTGGCTGCACCGTGCCGGTGCCGCCGGCGTCGTTCCCGCCACCAGCTATATCCAGCGCATCGCCGCACGCATGGAACCCCACCTGCTAGCGCAGGCCAACGGATACGTTGGCGCGGCATAACAAAAACCAGAAACAGAAGAGAGAAGATGAAACTCAAGCAGATCGTGCTCGCGCTCGGCCTGGCCGCGCTTGCTTCCGCGCCGGCACTTGCCGCCAATGCCACCGCCACCGCTTCCAAATCCGCGCCCTCGGGCTTCGACCGCAAGGCCTACAGCATCGCCTACAAGAAGTTTGTGCTGCCCAACGGCTTGACCCTGCTGGTGCATGAAGACCACAGCGTGCCGGTGGTGGGCGTGAACGTCTGGTACCACGTCGGCTCGCGCAACGAGAAGCGCGGCAAGACCGGCTTTGCCCACCTGTTCGAGCACTTCTTCTTCAACGGTTCCGAGAACTACCCGCACGGCTTCCGCGAGGCGATGGACGACCTCGGCGCCAATAATCGCAACGGCACCACCAATACCGACCGCACCAACTTCTTCGAAGACGTCCCGAGCTCGGCGCTGGAACGTACCCTGTTCCTGGAATCGGACCGCATGGGCTTCCTCGGCAATTACATCTCGCAGGCCATGCTCGAGCGCGAGCGCGGCGTGGTGCAGAACGAGAAGCGGCAAGGCGACAACCAGCCCTACGGCAAGGTGCGCTACGAATTCGCGGCCAAGATGTATCCGTACTCGCACCCGTATTCGTGGACCACGATCGGCAGCATGGACGACCTGAACGCCGCTTCGCTGGAAGACATCCGCGAGTGGTACCGCACCTACTACGGCCCGAACAATGCGGTGCTGTCGCTGGCCGGCGACATCACGCCCGAGCGCGCGCTCGAGCTGGTGAACAAGTACTTCGGCGCGCTGCCGCCTGGCCCTCCGTTGCCGCGCCTTGAAGCCTGGATCCCGGTGCTGGACCGCGATATCCGCGACGAGATGGAAGACCAGGTGCCGCAGGTGCGCGTCTACCGCCGCTGGCACGCCGCCGCCTGGAAGGATGCGGATGTGGCGCGCCTGCAGCTGCTGGCCGACGTGCTGGCCGGCTCGAAGAGCGCGCGCCTGGACAAGCGCCTGGTGTACGAGAAGGGCATCGCCACCGGCGTCTCGGCCGGCATGCAGGACAGCGAACTGGGCGGCACCTTCGGCATCACGGTCACGCTCAAGAACGGCGCCGACCAGATCGAAGCCGAACGCGAAATCGACCGCATCGTGGGCGAACTGCTGGAGAAGGGCCCGACGAGCGAGGAGCTGGCGCGCGTGAAGACCCGCGAGCTGGCCGACTTCTCGCGCAGCCTGGAGCGCCTGGGCGGCTTCGGCGGCCGCGCCGACGTGCTGGCCGAGAGCATGACCTATGGCGGCAGCCCGGACGCCTACCTGACCCGCCTGGAGCAGATGGCCGGCGCCACCCCGGCGGACGTGAAGGCGGCCGGCAAGCGCTGGCTCAGCGGGCATCATTACACGATGACGGTCAAGCCTTATCCGAAACTGGCGGCCGTCAAATCCGGCTTCGACCGCAAGCAGCTGCCGGCCCTGGGCCAGGCGCCCGACGTCAGCTTCCCGGCCATGCAGCGCGCCCAGCTCAAGAACGGCCTGAAGGTCGTGCTGCTGGAGCGCCATGGCGCGCCGATCGTCAACGCCGCGCTGGTGCTGGATGCCGGCGCCGCCGCCGACCCGGCCGGCAAGGAAGGCCTGGCGTCGCTGAGCCTCGGCCTGATCGACAAGGGAACGAAGACGCGCAACGCCTTCCAGCTGTCCGATGCACTGGAATCGCTGGGCGCCGACATCGCTACCGGCACCTCGCAGGACCAGTCGGTGGTGCGCCTGAAGGCGACCAGCGCCAACCTGGCGCCGTCGCTGGCGCTGATGGCCGACGCCGCCCTCAACGCCACCTTCCCGCAGGACCAGGTCGAGCTGGCCAAGCAGCGCCGCCTGGCCCAGGTGGGGCAGGAGAAGGCCCAGCCGAGCGCCCTCGCGGTGCGCGTGATCCCGGGCATCCTGTACGGCGCCGACCACGCCTACGGCCGTCCGGCTTCCGGCACCGAAGCCAGCACCCGGACCATCAGCCGCGACGACGTCTCGCGCTGGCATGATGCCTGGTTCCGTCCCGGCAGCGCGACCCTGGTCGTGGCCGGCGACACCACGCTCGACAAGCTGATGCCGGCGCTGGAGTCGAGCTTCGGCAAGTGGCAGCCCGGCAGCGCGCCCGCCAAGCAGGTGCCGAGCGTGGCGGCCACCGCGGGCAAGCGCATCTACCTGATCGACAAGCCGGAAGCGCCGCAGTCGACCATCGTCGCCGCCCACGTCTCGCTGCCGGCCGGCCAGCCGGACGAACTGGCGATCCAGGCCGTGATGCACAACTTCGGCGGCATGGCGACCTCGCGCCTGAACCGCAACCTGCGGCTCGACAAGCACTGGAGCTACGGCACCACCGCCCGCATGATCGACATGCGCGGCCAGCGCAGCTTCCTGACCATCGCGCCGGTGCAGACCGACAAGACGGTCGAGGCGATGCAAGAAGTGTCGAAGGAGATCCGCGACATCGCCGGCCAGCGCCCGATCGCCGGCGAGGAATTCGACAGCGTGATGCGCAACGTGACCTCGCGCCTGCCGGGCCGCTTCGCCACCCTGGATGCGCTCGAAGGCGCGGCCATCACCAGCATCAACCTCGGCCTGCCGGACGATTACTGGAACCGCTACGCCGGCGGCATGCGCTCGCTGAGCGACAAGCAGCTGGCCGGCGCCGGCGCGCGCTATGTGCGCCCGGACCAGGTCGTGTGGCTGGTGATCGGCGACCTGCGCAAGGTCGAGCCGGGCATCCGCAAGCTGGGCTGGGGCGAGGTGACGGTGCTGGACGCGGACGGCAAGCCGGTCCGCTGAGCGCTCAGGCCAGCGTGCGCGCCAGGAAGGCGTCGATCGCCTGCGAACTGGCGGTCGGCTCGCTGACGTGCGGACAGTGGCCTTGGTCGTCGATGACGTCCAGGCTGCTGTTCGGCAGGTGGCGCAGCATGTAGTGGCCGACCTCGCGCGGCACGATGAGGTCGCCGCTGCATTGCAGGATCAGCGACGGCACGGTCGAGCGGGTCAGGTCGGCGCGGTGGTCGGACAGGAAGGTCGCGCGTGCGAAATGACGGGCGATGCCCTGGTCGTTGCGCATGAAGCTGGCCACCAGCTCCGCGCTCAGTTCCGGACGGTTCGCGCCCATCAGGATGGGCGCCATGCGCCGTGTCCAGCTCGGGAAATCGTCGTCCATCGACGCCAGCAGCGCGTCCATGTCCGCGCGGCTGAAGCCGCCCACATACTCGCCGTCGTTGATGTAGCAGGGCGACGGCCCCACCATGACTTGCGCGACGAAACGCTCCGGCGCCTTGATCGCCGCCAGCATGCCGATCGTGGCGCTGACCGAATGGCCGACGAAGATCACCGGACCGGCCGCGCAGGCAGTCAGTATTTCCAGCAAATCGTCGGCATGGCCATGCAGGCTTCCATGCCTGGCGCGGTCATAGGCCGTGCGGTCGGAATCGCCGCTGCCGGTCAGGTCGTACAGGATGGTGCGGAACCGCCCTTCATAGGCGGGGGCGAGGAAGCGCCACATGGTCTGGTCGCAGCCGAAGCCGTGGGCGAACACCATGGTCGCGTGGCCGACGCCGGCGATGTGGACGTTATTGCGGAATTGGACAGACATGGGCCACTCAAATTCGTCAAAAAGCAACTGCAAACTATCATAGTTTAGCAATGTTACAAACGCATGGGGGGAATTTCCACTGCGTGCGGCCACGCACCGCCGTCGCGGCACGAACTGCGTTATACTGTTCATCCATACAGTATTTACTGCGCAATGGAACTCAAAGACAAGCTCGAGATTCTGGCCGACGCCGCCAAGTACGACGCCTCCTGCGCCAGCAGCGGCGCGCCCAAGCGGGATTCGGTCGACAAGGACGGCCTGGGCGCCACCAACGGCATGGGCATCTGCCACAGCTACACGCCGGACGGGCGCTGCGTGTCGCTATTGAAGATCCTGCTGACCAACTTCTGCATCTACGACTGCCAGTACTGCGTGAATCGGCGCAGCTCGAACGTGCCGCGGGCCCGCTTCGCGGTCGACGAAGTGGTCAAGCTGACCCAGGATTTCTACCTCCGCAATTACATCGACGGGCTGTTCCTCAGCTCGGGCATCATCCAGTCCAGCGACTACACGATGGAACAGCTGGTCGAGGTTGCGCGGCGATTACGCGAGGAGCACAAGTTCCGCGGCTACATCCACCTGAAGACGATTCCGGATGCCGACCCGCGCCTGATCGACCTGGCCGGCAAGTACGCCGACCGGCTGTCGGTCAATATCGAGCTGCCGACCCAGGATAGTGTGAGCCGCCTGGCGCCGGAAAAGAACGTCCACACGATCAAGCTGGCGATGGGCTCGATCCGCACCAGGCTCGACGAGAAGGACGAGCACCCGAAGGCGCCAGTCTTCGCGCCGGCCGGGCAGAGCACCCAGATGATCGTCGGCGCCGACGCCAGCGACGACCAGACCATCCTGAACACGGCCCAGACCCTGTACGGCAGCTACAAGCTCAAGCGGGTCTATTACTCGGCCTTCAGCCCGATCCCCCAGAGTCCCTCCAGCGTGCCGTCCGCCCCGCCGCCGCTGCTGCGCGAGCACCGCCTCTACCAGGCCGATTTCCTGTTGCGCGGCTATGGCTTCACGGCCGGCGAACTGATGCCGCAGGCGGGCAACCTGGCGCTCGACATCGATCCCAAGCTGGCCTGGGCGCTCGGCAACCGCGAGCAATTCCCGCTCGACCTGAACCGCGCCGACGAAGCCATGATCGCGCGCGTGCCCGGCATCGGCCTGCGTTCGGCCAGGCGGCTCATCGACCTGCGCCGCCTGCGCCGCATCCGCTGGGAGGATCTGTCGCGCCTGCGCTGCAGCCTGAAGAAGCTGGCGCCCTTCGTGGTCACCGCCGACTACAAGCCGGCGCAAGGCGCGGCGTCGTCCGAACTGCTGCGGCGGAACATGGCCGACGCTCCGCAGCAGATGAACCTGTGGCCGGAGCTGCAGGCAGCATGAGCGCGATCGGCCAACAGCGTGCGGGCCAGCCGCTGCTGGTCGAGACCTTCGCCGAATGGCGCGAGGCGGCGCGCGAGCTGCTGGTCCACGACGTGCCGCCGGAGCTGGTTACCTGGGGCACGCCCTACGCCGGCGGCGACCTGTTCTCGGGTGCGCCGCCCACGGCCGAGCAGCCGCATAATCCTTCCGACGTGCCGCCGCCCGCATCGGACCCGGCGCGCCACGGACCGAAACACGGCGCGCCGAGCATTCCGCGCTCGCTGATGGACATGCTGCAAAGCGCCGCCTGCTGCCGCGTGCCGGACCGCTGGGCCTTTCTCTACCGCGTGATCTGGCGCTGGCAGCAGGGCGAGCACGAGGTGCAGTCGCCGGCCGACGAAGACGGCGCGCGCCTGCATGCGATGGTGAAGGCGGTGCGCCGCGAGGAACACGACATGCATGCCTATATCCGATTCCGCGAACGCCCGCCTGAAGCCGGGCCGCCACGCTTCGTCGCCTGGTACGAGCCGCGCCACGACGTGCTGCCCCAGGTCGCCGAGCATTTTATTTCCCGCATGGGCAAGGTCAGCTGGATGATCGCCACGCCCGAGGCCAGCGTACTGTGGGATGGCCAGACCCTGCACAATACCGGCCCGCTGGTGAAGAATTCCGACGACCTGGAGGACACCGGCGAGGCCCTGTGGCTGACCTACTACCGCAGCGTGTTCAATCCGGCGCGCCTGAATGCCGAGGTGATGCGCCAGCACATCACATCGGACCGCTGGAAAAATTTGCCAGAAGGCAAAATCGTGCCGCACATGATTTCCGAAGCAGCGATGGGGGCGCGCAAGATCGGCCAGTACGAGGCGGTGGGCCAGCGCAAGGGCACGACCATCCCGATCGCCCCCGAGGATGCCCAGCCGGAGCGCCAGCAGCCGTCCAGGCTCGACGAGTGCCGGCGCTGCGAGCTATGGCAGTTCGCCACCCAGGCCGTCGGCGGGGAAGGGCCGAAGAAGGCGAAGATCATGTTCGTCGGCGAGCAGCCGGGCGACCAGGAAGACCTGGCCGGCCAGCCTTTCGTGGGGCCCGCCGGCAAGCTGCTCGACCGCGTGTGCGAGGCGGCCGGCGTCGACCGCGAGACCATCTACGTGACCAACGCCGTCAAGCACTTCAAGTGGGAACCGCGCGGCAAGCGGCGTCTCCATAAAACCCCGGCGCAGAAGGAAATCGAGGCCTGCCGCTACTGGCTCGACAAGGAACTGGCCCATGTAAAACCGACCGTGATCGTGGCGCTGGGCGCGACCGCCCTGAAGTCGGTCATGCGTAGCGCCAACGTGACGCTGAAGAACGCGATGGGCAAGCCGGTCTTCCACGAAGGCCACTGGATCGTCACCACCTATCACCCCTCCTACGTGCTGCGGGTGCCGGGCGAGGACGCCAAGCGCGAAGCCTTCCAGGCCATGGTGGAGGGGCTGAAGCTGGCCCACGGCCTGCTGGACCGGCAGCCGGAAGAGCCGCCCGCCTCCGACTGACAGATATGCATGCTTTGTGACAAGCTGTTACGCGACTAGCCCCCTCGATGCCAGTTCGATAAGCTTTGGCAACACAACAATAAGGGGGTCTCCGATGGTTGCCGCACGCTTTGCCTGTGTCTTGTCCCTGAGTCTGCTCGGCGCCGCCGCGCTGGCGCAGACCGATCCGCCGCCCGCGTCCGCGCCCGCCGGGCAGGAGCTCGACGCGGCGCCCGCCACGGTCGTCGTCTCGGGCAAGCGTCCCGGTCCCGGTCTCTGGAAAGTCTCGAAGGATGGCCACGTGATGTGGGTGTTCGCCATGCATTCGCCGCTGCCGCAAAAGATGGAATGGGATTCGGTACGGGTCGAACGCCTGGTGGCGCAATCGCAGGAAGTGCTGCTGCGTCCCGGGGTCAGCGTCACGGTCGGCTGGATGAGCGGACTGAGCATGCTGCCATCGCTGATCGGCCTGAAGAAGAACCCGGACGGCGCCGAGTTGCATGACCTGCTGCCGGCCGATGTCTATGGACGCTGGGCTGTGCTGAAGCAGAAATACATCGGCGACGACGACGGCGTCGAGCGTTACCGCCCCTTCTTTGCCGCCGAGGAATTGATGGATGCGGGGCTGAAGAAGAGCGGGCTGTCGAAAGGCGGGGAGCTCGCCAACCAGATCGAGAAGATCGCCAGGAAGCACGACGTGAAGCTCACCAGCACCGGTATCTCGGTCACGCTCGAGCATCCGCGCGAGGCGCTGAAGGACTTCAAGAAGTCACAGATGGAAGACGTGGCCTGCTTTACCAAGACCCTGGAGAGTTTCGAAGGCGATATCGATGCGATGAAGCTGCGCGCGAACGCCTGGGCCAACGGCAACATCGCCGAGATCGGCAAGCTCGATTATGCCGAGCGCGAAGACACCTGCAACGACGCCATGATGAACGGTTCGTTCGCGCGGAATCATCCGGCCTTCCAGGACATGCGCGAACGCGGCCGGGTAGCATGGATGAAGACGGCGGAACGGGCGCTCGCGAAGAATGCGAGCACCTTCGCGCTGCTGTCGATGAGCCAGGTGCTCGGCCCGAAGAGCTACCTGGCCGAGTTGCAGGCCAAGGGTTATACGGTCGAGAACCCCAAATAACGATCAGCCCGGATCGCCAGGCAAACCCAGGGTCTCGAACACTTCCTCGCGCGAAGCGGCCTGGGCCACGCGCGCGCCCGGCGCCACGTCGTGGGTCAGCCAGACGTTGCCGCCGATGACCGCGCCCTTGCCGATCGTGATGCGGCCCAGCACGGTGGCGCCGGCGTAGATCACGACGTCGTCTTCCAGGATCGGATGGCGCGGCAGGCCCTTCTGCAGGCTGCCGTCGGCATTCGTCGGGAAGCGCTTGGCGCCCAGGGTGACGGCCTGGTACAGGCGCACGCGCTGGCCGATCACGGCGGTCTCGCCGATCACGACGCCGGTGCCGTGGTCGATGAAGAAGCCGGTGCCGATCTTCGCGCCGGGGTGGATGTCGATGCCGGTGGCGGCATGCGCCAGTTCGGAGATGATGCGCGCCAGCAGCGGCAGCCCGAGTCCGTACAGGCGGTGCGCCAGGCGGTAATGGATCATTGCCAGCACGCCGGGGTAGCACAGCAGCACTTCGTCGACGCTGCGCGCGGCCGGGTCGCCCTGGTAGGCGGCCAGCACGTCGCTGTCGATTTCCATGCGGACTTGCGGCAAGGCGGCGCCGAAGGACCGGGTGGCCTCGATGGCCTGGCTGGCGATGTCGCCGTCGGTGCGCTGCTCCAGCGCGGCGCTGTAGTGCAGCTCGATCTGGACCTGGCGCAGCAGGGCGTGCAGGGCGGAATCGAGGGCGTGGGCGACGTGGAAGTCTTCGCTTTCCCGGCGCAGGCCGGGCGGCCCCAGGCGCATGGGAAACAGCACGCCCTTGAGCTGGCCGATGATGTCCGCCAGCGCATCGCGCGAAGGAAATTCGATGCCGCGTACCTCGCCGGCGGGACGGTGGGCCTGGCGCCATTGCTGGCGGGCGTCGTGCAGGTCCTTGACGATGCCTGCGATGTCGAAGTTGGTCATCAGCCGTACTCCCGGAATAAGATAGGCACGCGCCAGGAGGCGTGATCAGGCCCTAATATACGAGAGTCCAGCAGGTGATCAAAAGAAAAGAAAATTACGAGGTTATTAAAAAATTATCTGAAGGGATATGGCTTTGCTCAAGACGTGAATCGCCATCTTGTGCTCGACCGTACCAGAGCTGGCGCTGCCTTCGCGTTCGGAGTATTTCTGCACTTCGACCCTGGAAAAAGGGATATGAACCGGCATATGAACCGGCATATCCCTCCCACGCCGTCAAACGTTCCGGCGACGCTTGGTTTGCAGGCACCATAGGCCGAGTCCCGCCAACCCGAACAGGGTTATCGACGCAGGTTCAGGAACTTCACCTGTGGCAATCTCTTGTTGCCCTCTGCTGATAATGCTGCCGCCGGGAAGTAGATCGTACTCGTAATACAAGGTCATCGAATATGGACCGGGCGCATTAATGGCAAACGGGCCGCCGTTGTGCGAAAAAGAAAACGCCGGCGTGGTGGCAGTTACGGTAAAGGTATCGATTAATGCGCCAGGGGTACTGGCGGTTGACAGACCTCCTTGTCCATTACTGGTATCGAGATACCAACGCTGGGTGAGCGTTGAGCCTTGCGATAACTGGAATGATCCGCTGCCGGAAGTAAAAAAGGAGTTGGCTTGGGTGAAATCGGTGTCGCCAACCGCGACAAGAATGTGGACAGTCGAGTTCGTGGTATTTGTAACGCTTAACGAACTGCTGTCCAGAATATCCGGATTGCCGTGAACCGATCTTTGAACCGATCCGCTAATCAACACACCGTTGAACGGCGGATCGCCTGGCGATCCAATTATAAGCATTCCGTTAGCGCCGGGACTCAAATCCGTCACCTGAGTACCAAACGAACATGGAGTATTGCCATCGACCGCGCAAACGTTTCCACCGTTCACGGTAGCAGCTAACATCAGGGCAGCATGGGAGGCAGTCGAGACCGCGCATGTACTGCCCACAAGCATGATTCGAAGCACATCGATTGATCGGATTTTCATGTTATCCCCTTTTATTTGACAGCCTTGGCCGGACGGCCAGGCCATTGTCGAGCTAGCAAATTCAATGCCAGTCAACGAATCGTCATGGCGTGGGAGCTACTTTTGGTTTTTGTAATTTTTGTGCGGTGCTTGTACTTGTAAAATTTACCGACAAAGAAAAAATTCTAGCTATAAATATTTTCAGGCATTGTGATCTACATTTCGTTCTTAAAATATTTTTCTGATCAAAGAATTGAACTGGAATTTTCCTCTTTTTGCTGTAAATAATATCGACATCGATGATGGGGGAGAAGTTATATGTAAGATAGAAAATATTTTCAAGTGATTGATTGGATTTGGCGAAAATTATTTTCTTGGAAAATATGCTGACTAATTGCAATTGATTGTCTTTATATTCGCGTCGTTATGTCCATCGGCTATCCCTGCGATGTCGAGCGATATGGAAATCGGTTTCCATCACGACAACGATCATTACATTTGTCAAACGGGCCAGAACCCGCGTAGAATGCCGGCAACGCGGGTGTAGCTCAATGGTAGAGCAGAAGCTTCCCAAGCTTACGACGAGGGTTCGATTCCCTTCACCCGCTCCAGCCTTCTCCGGAACGCCTCCTCCCGCCTTGCCCCTGCCTCGCCGTGCGGCCCGCCTCTTGAAGATATGGCAAACTTGAGTCTTCTGCCTCATTAGTTTCGACCATGCAACAACACGCCCCACGGCCCGATCAACCATCGCACGATGCCGACAGCCTTGCCGGCTCGCTCATGTTCCTGAGCGGGGGCGGCGAAGCCGGGGCGCTGATGCGCATGCAGGACTGGAGCGAATCGCCGCTCGGGCATCCTCACACCTGGCCGCAGGCCCTGCGCACCCTGGTCGGGCTGATGCTGAATTCGGGCTTCCCGATGTTCGTCGCCTGGGGAGAAGGGCTGGGCTTCCTGTACAACGATCCCTACCGCGAGATCCTCGGCGACAAGCATCCGCGCGCGATGGGCCGGCGCTTCCATGACATCTGGGCCGAGATCTGGGACGACATCTGGCCCCTGATCGACCGCGCGCTGAAGGGCGAGGCCACCTACGCCGACCGCCTGCTGCTGGTCATGAACCGCCACGGTTACGACGAGCCGACCTGGTTCACCTTCTCGTACTCGCCGGTGCGCGACGAGGATGGCGCCATCCGCGGCATGCACTGCGCCTGCGTCGAGGTCACCGACCAGGTGCTGGCCGAAAAGTACCGCGACGAGGAAAATGAACGCTTCCGCGCCCTGTTCGAGCAGGCGCCCGGCATCATGGCCGTGCTGCGCGGTCCCGAACACGTGTTCGAGCTGACCAACCTGTCCTACCTGCAGCTGATCGGCCATCGCCAGATCGTCGGCAAGGCAGCGCGCGAGGCGCTGCCGGAAGTGGTGGGGCAAGGCTTTTTCGAACTGCTCGACCGCGTCTATTCCACCGGCGAACCCTTCGTCGGCCACGCCCTGCCGGTACGCCTGCAGCGCGAGCCGGACGGCCCGCTGGAAGAGCGCTACATCGACTTCGTCTACCAGCCGATCCGCGACGCCGGCGGCGCCGTCTCCGGCATCTTCGTCGAGGGCAGCGACGTTACCCTGCGCAAGCAGATCGAAGACGAGCTGCGCGCGGCCAACCGCCAGAAAGACCAGTTCCTGGCCATGCTGGCCCACGAGCTGCGCAATCCGCTGGCGCCGATCATGACCGCGGCCCAGCTGCTGAAGGTCGGCAGCCTCGAACCGCGCAGCGTGGCCAACGCCAGCGAGATCATCGTGCGCCAGGCGACCCACATGACCGACCTGGTGAACGACCTGCTGGACGTCTCGCGCGTGACGCGCGGCCTGGTCACGCTCGAGAAGGAAGAGCTCGACCTGAACGTGATCGTGTCCGCCGCGGTGGAGCAGGTGCGGCCGCTGATCGACGCGCGCCGCCACTCGCTCACGCTGCAGCTGTCGGGCCGCAGCGCCCATGTGACCGGCGACCGCACCCGCCTGGTGCAGGTGATTTCGAACATCCTCAACAACGCCGCCAAGTACACCGCGCCCGGCGGCAGGATCACGCTGGCGGTGACGGTCGACGAGGAGCGCGTGCATGTGGCCGTGCGAGACAACGGCGTCGGCATCGCTCCCGACATCCTGCCCTACATTTTCGACCTGTTCACCCAGGCCGAGCGCACCCCGGACCGGTCCCAGGGCGGACTCGGGATCGGCCTGGCCTTGGTCAAGAGCCTGGCCACCCTGCATGGCGGCACCGTCTCCGCGAAGAGCGAGGGACTGGGACAGGGCAGCGAGTTCTGCATCTGCCTGCCGCGCCTGGCGACCCTCGACGGGATCGCGGAGGACGAGGCAGCCGGCGCCGGCATGCAGGCGCCGGGCGCGCTGCGTGTGATGGTGGTCGACGACAATGTCGACGCCGCGCAGATGCTGGCCGCGCTGCTGGAAGTGCAGGGCCATGCCGTCAGCGTCGAGTACGACGCCAGGGGCGCCCTCGAGCGCGCCCAGCGCGAACAACCGGACGTGCTGCTGCTCGATATCGGCCTGCCCGACATGGACGGCTACGAGCTGGCCCGCTGCCTGCGCAGCCAGGCCGGCAGCGCGCGCGCCACCCTGGTCGCGCTGACCGGCTACGGCCAGAGCCAGGACCGCAAGGAAGCCGAGCAGGCCGGCTTCGACCACTACCTCGTCAAGCCGGCCGACATGGACCAGGTCAACGAGGTGCTGGCCGAGGCGGCCCGGGAACGCGGCCGCTGAGGGCTGTCATCAAACAGTAATGTGCGCTGGCTAGACTTGCCGCATGAGCAAGCCCAGCGCGCACACCGCCCCCCGCACCCACCGATTCTTTGCGCTGCTGTGGCCGGCGCTGGCCCTGCTGGCCTGCGCCGTGCTGTGGTGCGCCGCCGTGCTGCGCGCGGACGCCGAGCACCGCCGCGCCGAGGACCAGGCCTTCAAGGAAGCCGACGCCTACGCCGAGGCCTACGAACAGTACGTCACCCGTTCGCTGGCCCAGATGGACCAGATCACCATGCAGCTCAAGCACAGCTGGGAGCATTCGCACAACCGCGCCCTGGTCGAGGACATGCGGCGCGACGGCATGTTCACCGACAGCGCCTTCCTCGCGGTGAGCGTGATCGGGCGCGACGGCAAGCCGGCTTCGTCGAGCGGACTGCGCGCCGGCCAGGACGCCGACCTGTCGTCCGCCGCCTTCTTCGTCCAGCACCGCGACAGCAACTCGACTGCGCTGCGGATCGGCATGCCGCCGCCGGCGCTGGGCGCGCTGCGCGGCGCGGTGCTGTTCACGCGCCGCCTCGACACCGCGGACGACGAATTCGCCGGCGTGCTGCTGATGGCGGTAGACGCCGCCTACTTCACCTCCTTCGTCAGCTCGCCCACGCTGGGCGAGAACAGCCTGCTGGCGCTGGTCGGCAGCGAGGGCAAGCTGCGGCTCGAACAGGACAGCAGCGGCGCCGTGCGCCTCGGTGCGCGCGGCTCGCTGCTGCCGGCGAATGCGGAGCGCTGGCCGGTGGCCCGCGGCGTGCAGCTGGTCGACGCGGTCAGGCATCCCGGCCGCGCGGAGCAGGCCGGCTTCGGCGACGGCCGCGCGCGCGTGCTGGGCTGGCGCCGTTCCAGCGCCTACCCGGTGGTGGCGCTGGTGGCGCTGTCGCACGAGGCGGCGCTGGCGGGCGCCGAGGCCTACTGGCGCGACAGCCGCACCTACACCTCGATCGCGACCGCGGTGCTGCTGCTGTTGGCCGGCATCGCCAGCATGCTGTCGCTGCGCGCGGCGGCGCGGGCGCGCGAGCAGGACGCGGTGGCGCGCGCCTACCGCACCGCCACCGAGAGCGGCAACGACGGCTTCTACATGGTCGCGCCGCTGCGCGACCGCAAAGGCCAGATCCTCGACTTCCGCATCGTCGACTGCAACGAGCGCGGCGCCTTTTTCTACGGGCTGACGCGCGCCAGCCTGGTCGGCAGCCTGATCTCCGAGCTCCACCGCGGGCTCGGTGCGGCCGAGCTGCTCGCCAACTACCGCCATGCGATGGCGACCGGCTTCTACCAGGAAGACCGCCGCATGCCGGACGATAACCGCTTGAACATCCGCTGGGGCCACCGGCGCGTGGTGCGGGTCGGCGACGGCCTGGCCGTGACCCTGCAGGACATCAGCGAGCGCAAGGAACACGAGTCCCAGCTGGCGCGCCTGGCCAACGAGGACAGCCTGACCGGCCTGCCGAACCGCCACTGGTTCCTGCACTTCGTGCCGTCCGCGCTGGCGCATGCCGAGGCCAGCGGCCAGGGCGTGGCGCTGCTGTTCATCGACCTCGACGAATTCAAGCAGGTCAACGACTCGCACGGCCACGCCGTCGGCGACCGCCTGCTGAAGGCGGCGGCCACGCGCCTGCTGTCGCAGCTGCGTCCGAGCGACCGCGTGGCGCGCTTCGGCGGCGACGAATTCATCGTCCTGCTCAGCCCCTTCGACAGCGACGAGCAGATCGGCATGGTGGCGCAGCGCATCGTCCAGGCCTTCAGCAAGCCCTTCCAGATCGCCGAGGAGCAGCACGTGATCGGCGCCTCGGTCGGCATCAGCGTGTTCCCGCGCGACGGCCAGGATGCCGCCACCCTGATCCGCCACAGCGACATCGCCATGTACGCCGGCAAGAACGAGGGCAAGGGCCAGTACCGCTTCTTCGACCCGGCCCAGTCGAGCACCCTGAAGACCCGCGCCCAGCTGCGCCAGCGCCTGCTCGAAGCGATCGACAAGCGCCAGTTCGTGCTGCACTACCAGCCGCGCGTGCACACCCGCAGCGGCGAACTGCTCAGCATGGAGGCACTGCTGCGCTGGGAGCATCCGCAACTGGGCATGATCCGCCCCGACGAATTCATTCCGCTGGCCGAATCGAGCGGCCTGATCGTACCGATCGGTACCATCGTGATCGACCAGGCCTGCGCCCAGCTGGCCGCCTGGTCCGCCGGCCAAGGCCCGGTGGCGCCGGTCTCGATCAACGTCTCGCCCAAGCAGTTCCTGCGCGGCGGCGTGGCGCGCCAGCTGGGCGAGGCCTTGTCCCGCCACGGGGTCGCGCCGCGGCTGCTGGAAGTCGAGATCACCGAGTCGGCCATGATGGGCGACCAGGAGGAGATCCTGGCCGAGCTGGCGGCGATCCGCGCGCTCGGCGTCAAGCTGCACGTCGACGATTTCGGCACCGGCTACTCGTCGCTGTCGCAGCTGCAGCGCATGAAAATGGACGTGCTGAAGGTCGACCGCTCCTTCACCGCCGAACTGGGACGCTCGAAGGAAGGCACCGTGTTCTTCCAGGCGATCGTCTCGATGGCGCATGCGCTCGGCATGGAAGTGGTGGCGGAGGGCGTCGAGAACGAGGAACAGCTGGCGATCCTGCGCACGCTGGGCTGCAACGAGGTACAGGGCTACCTGGTGGCGCGGCCGATGCCGGCGGAGGCGATGGCGCCGCTGCTGTCGCGGCGCTACCTGTTCGATGAGAAGCTGGCGGCATAAGCACGACGGCTCATTTGCTACCCAGCAGGCTCCCGCTACGATAAGCCGAATCCCCCGCAATCTTACAAACATGCATCCCGCGCAGCAGGTGCCGGTGCGCCGTGCTGGCGAACAGGATCCCGGCCCGCGTCGCGCGCAAGGTGGTCGTCTTGCCGCTGACGGGGTTGACGATGTCGGCCACCGCTTCGTTCTCGGCCACGCGGTCGCCCAGGCGCTTGAGGAAGACCAGCACGCCGGAGTGCGGGGCGGCGAGCGGTTCCACGCCTTCCAGCGGGGTCGGTTCGGCCACCAGCGGCGGCAGCGGTTCGCGTTCGATGTCGAGCACGCCCTGGTAAGCCAGGTACTGCAGCAGGCCCCGCGCATCCTTCTCGGCCAGCTCGTAGCGCACGTCCATCTCGCCGCGCAGCTCGACGGTCACGCCGATGCAGCCCATCGGGATCGGCATCGAAGGCCCGAAGTGGTCGGCCAGTTCCCACCACAGGCGGCTGCAGGCTTCGTCGAAGGGTTCGCCGCCGGATTCGCGCGCCAGCAGGGTCGCGTGCGCGCCCAGCAGGGCCGCCAGCGGCTTGACCTGGTCGGCCAGCGGGGTGCCGGTGTACAGGTGCAGCACGGCCTCGTTATCGCAATGCAGGTCGAGCATGATGTCGGCGTCGATCGCCATCCCCAGCAGGAGCTTCTTGAGGTCCTGGGTCGGGTTGTCGGTCTGCCAGTTGGCGACGGCGCGGCGCGCGTGTTCGCGGACGAGGGCGGCGTTGGCTTGGGCGTCGAGGCCTAGTTGATCCTTCAGCGATGCCTTCAGTTCGGCGGCGACGTGCTTGTACGAGCGGTTGAAGTTGATGCCGCTGGCGAGGTCGTAGCGGCCGAACGGGGCGCCGTGGACGACCTGCGACAGCCCGATCGGATTGGCGGCCGGCACCAGGATGATCTCGCCCTTGATCCGTCCCTCGGCGTCCAGGCGCTCCAGCTCGCGCCGCAGCACGTGGGCGACCAGCATGGCCGGCACCTCGTCGGCGTGCAGCGAGGCCTGGATATAGACTTTCTTGCCGGCGCCGGGATTGCCGCGCAGTTGGCCGAAGCGGTAGGAGGTCAGCTGGAAGGTGGCGACGTTGTCTTCGGTCGCGATCGGGTGGGAGAAGGACTGCATTACGGCTCTCTTTCCATTCGTGGAAGCGCCATTATGTCCGAGAATGGCGGCTGGCTCCGCCCCGTTGGGGATATAATGTCGACCCTTTTCTCTTGTCTCCGATCGATCATGTCTTCCGATACGCCCACCAACAGCCAAGGCCGTCCGATGCTCTACGACCCGCTTGATCACCGTATCCGCAGCTTCGTCACCCGTGCGGGACGGCTGTCGACCGGGCAGGCGCGCGCGCTCGAGGAATTCGGGCCGAAGTTCCTGATCGAGTACCGCAAGGAGCCCTTCGATTTCCACGCACCCTTCGGCCGCAAGGCGCCGCTGGTGCTGGAGATCGGCTTCGGCATGGGCGACACCACGGCCCATATCGCCAAGGCCATGCCGGACACGGATTTCGTCGGCGTCGAAGTGCACACGCCTGGCGTGGGCAGCCTGCTCAAGCAGATCGGCGAGCAGGGCATCGGGAACCTGCGCCTGATCCAGCACGACGCGGTCGAGGTGCTGAACAACATGATCGCCGACGGCTCGCTGGCCGGCGTCCACATCTTCTTTCCGGACCCCTGGCACAAGGCGCGCCACAACAAGCGCCGCCTGATCCAGCCGCCTTTCGTCAAGCTCCTGTGCGACAAGCTGGTGCCGGGCGGCTACATCCACTGCGCCACCGACTGGGAAGACTACGCGGTGCAGATGCTGGACGTGCTGGGCGCCGAGCCGGCCCTGCAGAACACCGCCGAGGGCTATGCCGAGAAGCCGTCCTACCGCCCGCTGACCAAGTTCGAGAACCGCGGCCTGAAGCTGGGCCATGGCGTGTGGGACCTGGTGTTCACCAAAAAATGATGGCGCCGCCCCCGCGCAGGCGGGGGCCGTCGTCGTTCATCCACCCGGATTCGTCGCTCGTCCCTTTTTGCTTTCCGGCGCCGCCTGGCCTGCCTAGACTGTAATCGTTGCTATATATTAACGATCACGGGAGGGCATCATGCTGGGCAGAGTGGCGAGCTGGTACAGGGGATGGGAAGACGAGACGCTGGCCGTGCTGGCGCAGCCCGAGCTGGCGGCGCAACTGCCGGCCGGTTTCCGCAAGTGCAAGGCGCAGAAGCTGGCGAAGATGCCGCCCTTGCAGCGCGAGCAGCTGCGCACTTTCCTGCTCAAGTACCGCGGCCGCCGCATGCTCTGGGCGATGGCCAGGCTGTCGCTGCTGTTCAGCCTGTGCAGCATCCTGCTGCGCCGGTCGGCGCCGGACTTGAGCTGGCCGTTCGCGCTGCTGGTCGCCAATGTGATCGGTTTCGCGGTCGCTTTCGCACTGGTCGGCGCATGGTTCGACTACCGGCAGCTCGCCCAGAAAAAGGGCAGGATCATCCTGTCCGTGCTGGCCTTTTCCGGACTCGGCGCCCTGACCCTGACCGGCACCTCGTTGTGGATCAGAAGCCAGACGCTGGCCCATGCGCTGGAGAGGGCATCGCATTTCCTCGGCGGTGTGCTGGCCGGCGGACTGGCCATCATGGTGCCGGTGCTGGTCGTCAGCCTGCTGCGCAACCGCCAGTACGAAGCCCTCAACCTGCAGCTGCAGCGCGAAGCCGAGCAGGCGCGCCTGGCGCGCGAACTGTCCGAGTCCCAGCTGCGCCTGCTGCGCGCCCAGATCGAGCCGCACTTCCTGTTCAACACGTTGGGCGCGGTGCAGCAACTGGCCCAGCATGGCGCGCCGCGGGCCGCCGAATTGACCGCCAACCTGATCGACTTCCTGCGCTCCAGCATGCGCGACATGCGCAGCGAGCAGGTCTGCCTGGCCGCGGAGTTCGGCCTGGTCGAGTCGTATCTCAAAGTGATGCAGGTGCGCCTGGGCGAGCGCCTGCGGTTTTCCCTGCAACTGCCGCGCGCGCTGGAAGAGGTGCGGCTGCCCAGCATGATCCTGCTGACCTTGGTCGAGAACGCGATCAAGCACGGCATCGAACCGGCCCTGCGCGGCGGCGAGGTCACGGTGTCGGCCGAGGCGGTCGACGGCAGGGTGCGGATCCGCGTGCAGGATGGCGGGGTCGGCATGAGCACGATGCCCGAGCGGGACGAGGGCGGCGGCACCGGCCTGGAGAACGTGCGCCACCGCCTGCGCCTGGCCTATGGCGAAGCGGCCGGTCTGGTGCTGCATGACGGCGATCCGGGACTGATCGCCGACGTCACTATTCCCCATCCGCAGGCATGAGTATCGGCATGAGCATGAACATGAGTCCCACGGTGCTGGTCGCCGAAGACGAACCCCTGATGCGCGAGCGCCTGCTGGAACTGCTGGCGCAATGCTGGCCCGAGGCGCGCGTCGTGCTGGTGGCGGAAAACGGCAACGACGCCTGGGACGGCTTCCTGGAGCACGAGCCCGACGTGGCCTTCCTCGACATCCGCATGCCGGGCCTGTCCGGCCTCGAAGTGGCCGAGCGCATCGGCGCCATGGCCCACGTGGTGTTCGTCACCGCCTACGACCAGTACGCCGTCGATGCCTTCGACACCGGCGCGGTCGACTACTTGCTCAAGCCTCTGCAGGCCGACCGCCTGGACAAGGCGGTGGCCCGCCTGCGCGGCAAGCTGGCGATGCGGACGGAAGCCTCCGGCGCCGGCATGGGCGAGCTGCTGCGCCACCTGAAGGCGGCGCTGCCGGGCGTGCGCCACGAGCGCACCAGGTGGATCAAGGCCAGCGTCGGCCGCCAGGTGCGCGTGATCGACGTCGACGAGGTGCTGTTCTTCCAGGCCGACACCCGCTACACCCGCATCGTGCTGCGCGACTACGAAGCACTGGTGCGCACGCCGCTGAAGGATTTGTTGAGCGGGCTCGACCCGGACCGCTTCTGGCAGATCCACCGCGCCACCGTGGTCAACGTGAATGCGATCCTGGCTGCCGAGCGTATCGATGCCGAACGCATGCAGGTGCTGGTGAAGGGGAGCGATGAGAAGCTGGCGGTGAGCCGGACTTTCGTGCACCTGTTCAGGGAGTGAAAATCAAACCATCTCGGAAATCATCGACACGATCTCGTCGCCATACGAGGTCAGCTTCTTCGCGCCCACGCCGGACACGCCGCGCAGTTCGTCCAGCGAAGTCGGCTTGACCTTGGCGATCTCGCGCAAGGTGGCGTCGCCGAAGATGATGAAGGCCGCCACGCTGTGCGCCTTGGCGGTCTCGAGGCGCCACCAGCGCAGCTTCTCGAAGATCTTCTGCTCGGCCGGCGACAGGTCCATCTCGACGTAGCCCTTGGCGGGACCGGCCTGGCGCTTCTGCTTGACGGGCTTCTGGTACTGGCGCAGCTCCACCTTGCGCTCGCCCTTCAGCACCGGGCGCGCCGACTCGGTAAGCTTGAGGGAGCTGAAGGCGTCGTGGTCGACGGTGACCAGGCCCAGCGCGATCACCTGGCGCACGATGGCGCGCCATTCGTGCTCGCTGCGGTCGGCGCCGACGCCGTACACGGTCAGCTTGTCGTGGTGCCACTGGCTGATGCGCTCCGTCTGCACCCCGCGCAGCACGTCGATCACGTGGCCGGCGGCGAAGCGCTGGTCGACCCGGTAGATGGCCGACAGCAGCTTCTGCACCGGCACGGTCGCGTCGAAGGACACCGGCGGGATCAGGCAGGTGTCGCAGTTGCCGCAGGGGCCGGAACGCTCGCCGAAATACTCCAGCAGCCGCATGCGGCGGCAGGACAGCGTTTCGCACAGGCCCAGCATGGCGTCCAGCTTCGAGCCCAGCACGCGCTTGAAATTCTCGTCGGCCTCGGACTCGTCGATCATCCGGCGCTGCAGCACCACGTCCTGCAGGCCATAGGCCATCCAGGCGTTCGAGGGCAGGCCGTCGCGGCCGGCGCGCCCCGTTTCCTGGTAATAGCCCTCGAGGGATTTCGGCAGGTCGAGGTGGCAGACGAAGCGTACGTCCGGCTTGTCGATGCCCATGCCGAAGGCGATGGTCGCCACCATCACGATGCCGTCTTCGCGCAGGAAGCGGGCCTGGTTATCGGAGCGCAGCGCGTAGTCCATGCCGGCGTGGTAGGGCAGGGCGCGGATCCCGTTTTCGTTGAGGAACTCGGCGGTCTCCTCGACCTTCTTGCGCGACAGGCAATAGACGATGCCGGCGTCGCCGGTGTGCTCGGTCGTGATGAAGTCCAGCAGCTGCTTGCGGCCGTTGGTCTTTTCGACGATGGAGTAGCGGATGTTCGGGCGGTCGAAGGACGACACGAACTGACGCGCTTCTTCCAGCTGCAGCCGGTGGGCGATCTCGGCGCGGGTGAGCTGGTCGGCGGTGGCGGTCAGCGCGATGCGCGGCACGTGCGGGAAGCGCTCGTGCAGGATCGACAGGCGGATGTATTCCGGACGGAAGTCGTGGCCCCATTGCGAGACGCAGTGCGCCTCGTCGATCGCGAACAGCGAGATGTGCGAGGCCTCGAACAGCTCCAGGCAACGCGGCGTCATCAGGCGCTCGGGCGCCACGTAGACCAGGTCCAGTTCGCCGGTGCGGACCAGGCGCTCGATGCGCAGGGTCTCTTCGAAGGTCTGGGTCGAGTTCAGGAAAGCCGCGCGCACGCCGACTTCGGCGAGGGCGTCGACCTGGTCCTGCATCAGCGCGATCAGCGGCGAGACCACCACGCCGACGCCGTCGCGCAGCAGGGCCGGGATCTGGTAGCACAGCGATTTGCCGCCGCCGGTGGGCATGAGGACGAGCGCGTCGCCGCCGCGCGCGACCTGCTCGACGATCTCGGCCTGTTGCCCGCGGAAGGCGGGATAGCCGAAGACCGTCTGCAGGATGTGCAGCGCGCGTTGTTCGATGTCGTCCTTCATGATTTTTTAGTCAGCCCAAACGACCCAGCCGAAGTGCGCCGTGACCAGCACGACGATACCGAACACGATACGATACCAGGCGAAGCCCGTGAAGTCGTGCGTGCTGATGAAGCGCAAGAGCCAACGGACGCAAAGGAAGGCCGACACGAAGGCAGCCACGCCGCCGATGAGGAACAGCGGCAGGTCGGTCATGTGCAGGTCGTGGCGCGCCTTGAACACCGAGTACACGGTGGCCGCCAGCAGGGTCGGGATCGCCAGGAAGAAGGAGAATTCGGTGGCCGCCTTGCGCGACAGGCCGAACAGCATGCCGCCGATGATGGTGGCGCCCGAACGGCTGGTGCCCGGGATCAGCGCGAAGCACTGGGCGCAGCCGACCTTCAGGGCGTCGATCATGGTCATGTCGTCGACGGTTTCGATGCGGTGCGAACCGGCCAGCGTCTTGTGGCGGCGTTCCGCCCACAGGATCACCAGTGCGCCGATGATGAAGGCGAACGCGACCGGCGCCGGTGCGAACAGGTGATTCTTGATCGCCTTGCTGAACAGCAGGCCCAGCACCGCGGCCGGCAGGAAAGCGACGAACAGGTTGAGCACGAACTTCTGCTGGCGCGAATCGGACGTCAAGCCACCCAGCACGGTACCGATGCGCGCACGGTATTCCCACATCACGGCGAGGATCGCGCCGGCCTGGATTGCAATCTCGAACACCTTGGCGACTTCGCCCGTGAAGTTGATCAGGCTGCCGGCCAGGATCAGGTGACCGGTGGAGGAGATCGGCAGGAATTCGGTGAAGCCCTCGACGAGGCCCATGATGATCGCTTTCAGGGCGAGAATGATGTCCATGAAGTTTTGGTAAGGATGTTATTGTGGGTGCGAAACGCGGAAGGGTGCTGCGCAGGCTTGCGGCAAGCAGGGCGCAAGCTTACCACGGCGAAGCATCCTACCGTCGAGTTCCCCGCATCAGGTGGTGGCTTTTTTGTTGCAGGCAAGACTGACATTTCCCGCCCTTGTCAGGCCGTCAAGCGCTCCAGTTCGCCCAGGAAGAACATCGCCTGCACCTTCGAGTCGCCGCACATCTCCCGCGAGGGCTGCAGGCCGCCGCACACCCTGGGACGCTCCGGCTGCCCAAAAATCTTGCAGCCGTTGCGTTCGTCGAGCTGGATGCAGCGGACGCCGGCCGGCTTACCGTTCGGCATGCCGGGAATGGACGAGCTGATCGATGGAGCAATACAGCAGGCGCCGCAGCCGGGCCGGCAATTGAGGGAGGAAAGCGCGGAGTTCATGCTGTAAGTATACCCGCCACAGCTTGACTGGCCCCAGCCCCGGGTCTATATTTCCTGACTCAACAGTTAGTTGTCGGACAGAAGCAATGCCATGCCCTTTCGAAACCAAGCCACGCTGGGAGCGCCGTAAAGACGCGCGGCCCCAGGAGTTGCTGGAGGCAGCCATCGACCTGTTCGTCGAACGTGGCTACGCCGCCACACGTCTGGAAGACGTCGCGCGCCGCGCCGGCGTCTCGAAGGGCACGCTGTATTTGTACTACGAGAACAAGGAAGAGCTGTTCAAGGCCGTGGTCCGCAGCAGCATCGTGCCCGTGATCGGCGAGGCCGAAGTCTCGGTCGCCGAATTCGAGGGCCACAGCGCGGACCTGCTGCGCCACCTGATCCATTCCTGGTGGCAGCGCCTGGGCGCGACCAAGGCCTCCGGCATCATCAAGCTGGTCACCGCCGAAGCCGACAATTTCCCCGAACTGGCCTGCTTTTACCAGGACGAGGTCATCAAGCGCGGCACCGCGGCCATGTCCGGCATGCTCGAGCGCGCCATCGCGCGCGGCGAGTTCCGGCCGCTGGACGTCAACCTGATGACCCAGGTGCTGATCGCGCCCATGCTCATGCTGATCACCTGGAAGCATTCCGTCGGCCCCTGCCCGCGTGCGGAGCTGGAGCCGCAGGCCTTCCTCGACACCTTCCTGGACATGGCCCTGAACGGCCTGCTTCCGGCGCCGGACGCTGCGCGGCCACCCGCTGCGTGAACTGTCCAGCGACGTCAAGACGCCATTTTTCGGCGTTCATCCCTTCTAAACTGCAGACTGTCGCAATTTCCCGTGGTCTCGGGTGCCATATCGCTAAGATGTGTTTCCCGAGGCCGTTCAACGATAAAATATCGGATTATTTCTTTTCCCGCCGAGTATCAAGATGAATATCGAACAAGCCCGCTTCAACATGATCGAACAGCAGATCCGCCCCTGGAACGTGCTGGACACCGACATCCTCGACCTGCTGCACGTGGTCAAGCGCGAACAGTTCGTGCCGGCCGCGTACCAGAACCTGGCGTTCGCGGATGCCGAGATCCCGCTGCCGGGCGGCCAGGCAATGCTGAACCCGAAGATCGAGGCGCGCATCCTGCAGGACATCGGCCTGAAGAAGCATGAAAACGTGCTGGAAATCGGCACCGGCTCGGGCTACATGGCGGCCCTGATGGCGCACCGCGCCGCCAAGGTCACGACCGTGGAAGTGAACCCGGAAATCAAGGAACTGGCAGAGAAGAACCTGGCCAAGGCTGGCATCAGCAATGTGGTCGTGGAACTGGGCAACGGCGCGGCCGGCTGGGACAAGGGCGCACCGTACGACGTGATCGTGATCTCGGGCGCGCTGGAAGTGCTGCCGGAAGCCTTCCTGAAGCAGGTGAAGGTGGGCGGCCGCATCGCCGCCATCGTCGGCGAGCCGCCGGCCATGGAATTCAACATCGTCACCCGCACCGGCGAGAACAGCTGGAACACGGTGAAAGTGTTCGAGACCAATGTGAAGTACCTGGCCGGCGCGCCGGCCGTGTCGCACTTCCAGTTCTGAAGGAAGAGGCAGACGATGCAGCACATTACCGCTCCCGAGTTGGCCGCCTGGCTGGCCGACCCGTCGCGCCCGAAACCGCTGCTGCTCGATGTGCGGGAAAACTGGGAATTCGAGACCTGCAATATCGCGGGCTCGACCCAGATCCCGATGAACCTGATTCCGATTCGCGTGAGCGAACTGGATGATGGCCAGGAAATCGTCTGCGTGTGCCACCACGGCGCGCGCAGCATGCAGGTCGCAGCTTTCCTGGAGCGTAACGGATTTGAAAAGATTACCAACTTGACAGGCGGCATACACGCCTGGGCCGTGCAGGTCGATCCATCGATGCCGAAGTACTGAGCATCGGCGGCGGTCTGCGTCCTTGACTATTGATGACTCCGACGGAGAAAGTAATGCAGAAACCCCTCATCGCCGTGCTGTTGGCCAGCGCGTTTTTCTCGCTCAACGCCCAGGCGGCCGATCTGCTCCAGGTGTACCAGCAGGCTCTGGCGAATGACGCCACCTATGCGAGCGCGCGCGCTTCGGCCCAGGCCGGCCGCGAGCGCGTTCCCCAGGGGCGTGCGGGGTTGCTGCCGACCGTCGGCATCACGGGGGGCATTACCAAGACCAACAACGACTACGCGCCGTTCAACGAAGGCCAGCCGATTCTCGACGCGAACGGCAACCCCACCGGCGGCTTCGTGGCGTCGGGCGGTCCGAACCTGACCGCCAAGGAAATCAACGTCCAGCTGTCGCAGCCGCTGTTCCGCTGGGACCGCTGGGAAACCTACCAGCAGAGCAAGCTGCAGCAGGCGATCTCGGAAGCCCAGTTCGCCCAGGCCCAGCAGGACCTGATCACCCGTGTGGCCCAGGCCTACTTCGACGTGCTGGCGGCCCAGGACACCCTGGCCTCGACCCGCGCCCAGAAGGAAGCGGTGACCGAGCAGCTGGCCTCGGCGAAGCGCAACTTCGAAGTCGGCACCCAGACCATCACCGACACCCATGAAGCCCAGGCCGCCTACGACCTGGTGATCTCGCAGGAGATCGCCGCGGTCAACGACCTGGAGACCAAGAAGACCGCGCTGCAGGCCATCATCGGCACGCCCCCTAGCGCGCTGGCGACCCTGCGCACCGGCGTCAACCTGACCGCGCCGCAGCCGGTCAACGTCGACCAGTGGGTCTCGGCCGCCGAGAACCAGAACTACGCCGTGTCGGTGGCCGAGCTGCAGCTCGAATCGGCCAAGCGCGACATCTCGAAGAACCGCGCCGGCCACTATCCGACCCTGGACCTGACGGCGAACTCGCAGCATCGCAACGTCAACGGCGCATTTTCGGGCCAGTCGGGCCGCACGACCAACAACTCGATCGGCATCGCGTACAGCATCCCGATCTTCAACGGCTTTGCCGTCACCAGCCGCGTGCGCGAATCGATCGCCCTGGAAGACAAGGCCCGCAACGACCTGGAGGCGAACCGCCGCAACGCCGCGCTGCTGGCGCGCCAGTCCTTCCTCGGCGTGAACTCGGGCCTGGCCCAGGTGAAGGCGCTGGAAGCGGCCGAGGTGTCGAGCAACTCGGCACTGGAATCGAACAAGCTGGGTTACCAGGTGGGCGTGCGTATCAACATCGACGTGCTGAACGCCCAGCGCCAGCTGTACCAGACCCGCACCGACCTGGCCAAGGCGCGCTACAACACCATCCTGGCCGGCCTGAAGCTGAAGGCGGCGGCCGGTTCGCTGCGGGAGGAAGATCTGCAGCCGATCAATGCCTTGTTGCAGCAGCCGTAAGCTGTTTCAGCTTCGATGGAAAAAATGGCGCTTCGGCGCCATTTTTTGTTGAGATTGCGGCTTCGTCAAGCAGCCTGCTGCTCCTGCCGGCTACGCCACTCAATCAACTCCGCAATCGTCAGGATCGGATAGCCGCGCTCGCGCGCGAAGCGTTCGATGGCCGCGCCGCGCATCATGGTGCCGTCTTCGTTCATCAGTTCGCACAGCACGGCGGACGGCTGCAGGCCGGCCAGGATGGCGAGATCGACCGAGCCTTCGGTATGACCCTTGCGGCCCAGCACGCCGGCCGGGTTGGCGCGCAGCGGGAACACGTGGCCCGGACGCACCAGGTCTTCGGGTTTGGCGTCATGGGCGATGGCGGCGCGGATCGTGGTGACGCGGTCCTGGGCCGAGACGCCGGTGGTGACGCCTTCGCGCGCCTCGATCGAGACGGTGAAGGGGGTGCCGTAGCGGCTGCCGTTTTCCGGCGCCATCGGCGGCAGGTCGAGCGCGCGCACTTTGCTATCGGACAGGCAGAGGCAGACGATGCCGCTGCATTCGCGGATCATCACGGCCATGGTCTCGACCGTGAGTTTTTCGGCGGCGACGATCAGGTCGGCCTCGTTCTCGCGGTCGAAGTCGTCGAGCAGGATCACGGGAATGCCCGCGCGCGTGGCCTCGAGGGCGGCGGCGATGCGGCCTTCCAGGTCATTGCTTTCAAGGGTGAAGGTATTGATGGTGGTGCTGGTCATTGAGACGCTCCTCGCATGAAGTAAAAGGAACGCATCAGGGCAACGCGAAATGGCGCGGCACCGCACGCCGAAGCGGCAGCAGGACGCGTGATGACGCACATCTTCTTTCATCCGGACTATACCGTCGGCCCTGGCTTCTCACCAGGTCTGCTGACCCTGCATGGCAGGCGCTCGCGGGCTCGGCCATGATGGCCATACCGCCGGTGGGGAATCGCACCCCGCCCCGAAGACGTATTCGTTTGTGTGCCTGCAGAGCAGGCAACAAGGATTGTAGCAGGGCCGGCAAAAGGCTGCCGGCCGCGGCTGATTTAGCTGCTCAGGCCGCCGCCGCCGGCATGGTCGGCGCGCTCGATCAGTTCGACCTTGTAGCCGTCCGGATCGGTGATGAAGGCGATCACGGTGGTGCCGCCCTTGACCGGACCCGGCTCGCGGGTGATGTTGCCGCCGGCTGCGCGCACCTGGTCGCAGGTCTTGTAGATGTCCTCGGTGGAGATCGCGATGTGGCCGTAGGCCGTGCCCATCTCGTACTTGTCGGTGCCCCAGTTATAGGTCAGCTCGAGCTCGGCGTGGTCCGGATTGTTGCCGTAGCCGACGAAGGCCAGGGTGTACTTGTATTCCGGATTCTCGCTGGTGCGCAGCAGTTTCATGCCAAGCACCTTGGTATAGAAGTCGATGGAGCGCTGCAGGTCGCCGACGCGTAACATGGTGTGCAGGATGCGCATTGTTGTCCTTGGTAGAGGTGAAATGAAACGGGGATTTTATGCGCTCGGTGCAAACTTTGCTGGCGCAGCCGGATTCAGGACAGTGAGATGGATGAAGAGAAGGAATGCGGCGGCGCCGGCTGGGGCAGGCGCCGCTCGCCGATCATGCCTGCTGCAGCCTGGCGTCCAGCGTGATGTTGGCGTTGAACAGCTTCGACACCGGGCAGCCTTCCTTGGCTTTACGGGCCGCTTCCTGGAAAGCCTGCTCGTTGGCGCCGGGGATGGTGGCGACCAGCTCGAGGTGAACGGCCGGAATCGCGAAGCCGCCATCCGCCTTGTCGAGCGATACCGTGGCCGTGGTTTCCAGCTTCTGGGCCGTCATGCCGGCTTCGCCCAGCTGGGCCGACAGGGCCATCGTGAAGCAGCCGGCGTGGGCTGCCGCCAGCAGTTCTTCCGGGTTGGTGCCGGCGCCGTCTTCGAAGCGGGTGTTGAAGCCGTATTGCTGCTGGTTGAGCGCGCCGCTCTGGGTCGAGACCGTGCCCTTGCCGTCCTTCAGGCCGCCGCTCCAGACGGCGCTTCCCTTACGCTTGATCATCGTCGTTCTCCTTTTGAATGTTTACTTTGCTGCTGGTGTGATGCGCCAGACGACATTGCCGACGTCGTCCGCCAGCAGGATCGCGCCCTGCCTGTCGACCGCGACCCCGACCGGACGCCCGTAGGCCTTGCCGTCCTTGCTCAGGAATCCCGTCAGCACGTCCTGCGGCGGACCGCTGGGCTTGCCGTCGGTGAAAGGCACGTAGATCAGCTTGTAGCCGGCATGCGGCTTGCGGTTCCACGAGCCGTGCTGGCCGATCAGGGCGCCGTTTTTAAATTGCGGCATCAGGCCGCCGTCGTAGAAGGCCAGGCCCAGCGAGGCCGTGTGCCCGCCCAGCGCGTAGTCGGGAACGATCGCGCTGGCGACCAGTTCCGGCTTCTGCGGCTTGACGCGGGTATCGACGTGCTGGCCGTAGTAGCTGTAGGGCCAGCCGTAGAAGCCGCCGTCCTTCACTGCCGTCATGTAGTCCGGCACCAGGTCGTTGCCCAGCTCGTCGCGCTCGTTGACGACGGTCCACATGGCGCCGGTCTGCGGCTGGAAGGCGAGGCCGTTCGGATTGCGCAGGCCGGAGGCATAGACACGGCTGCGGCCGCTGGCGATGTCGACTTCCCAGATCGCGGCGCGGCCTTCTTCGGCGGCCATGCCGTTTTCGGCGACGTTGCTGTTCGAGCCGACGGTCACGTACAGCTTCTTGCCGTCGGGCGAGGCGGCCACGTTCTTGGTCCAGTGGTGGTTGATGCCGGAGGGCAGGTCCAGCACCTTGGTGCCCGGGCCGCCGAGGGTGGTGTCGCCGGTTTTGTACGGGAAGCGCCACAGCGCATCGGCATTCGCGATGTAGAGGTCGTTGCCGGCCAGGGTCATGCCGAAGGGCGAGTTCAGGTTCTGCGCGAACACGCTTACGGTATCGGCCGTGCCGTCGGCCTTCACGCCGCGCAGCAGGATGATCTTGTTGGGCGACTCGACGCCGGCGCCGGCGCGCTTCTGCTCGATGCCCTGGACCTTGGCGCGGATGCCCGTTTCCTTGGGCCCGCTGCTTGGCTTATTGCTCTCGGCGACCAGCACATCGCCGTTCGGCAGCACGTAGAGCCAGCGTGGATGCTCGAGGCCGCTGGCATAGGCGGTCGCCAGCAGCCCGGCGGCGGCCACCGGATGCGTGCCCGGCGGCCAGGGATCGGCCGGCGCGATGTTCAGGGTCGGGATCAGCGAACGTTCGGGGGCCGGCAGGACCGGGTTCGGACCAAAGCCGGGCGGATAGCCTCCGGCGGCCGCCTGCTGCGGGACGGCCTGGTGGGCACATGCGCACAGGCCCGCGGCGCCCAGCAGGGCTGCGAGCAGCGTGCGCGTGTTCATCGGTTCTTGCCTCCGTCGACCGGCACCACGGAATCGTGGTCGCGCATGTCGCGGTTGCGCTCCGGCAGCGGGTTGGCCTCGCCGGTGGCGCCGGGTTTCTTTTCAACCGCGTCTTCGAGCCCCTTGTCGCTGCTGGTCAGGTAATTCTCGGTGTCGACCAGCCCCTGTTCCAGGTCTTCGGCGGCCTGCTTGATGATGCCGCGCGGCTTGACGCTCTGGCCGTCCGGCGATTCGTCGCGCTCGTGCGGTTCGCGCTTGTAGTCCTGCTCTTCGATCTTGCGGTCGGTGTTGACGACGCGGTCTTTGGCTTCTTCAACCATGGCAATCCTCCTCGGCATGCTTACATTGCTTAAAGCCTAACGCGTGGGGTGAAAGCGGGTCGCGCAATTGGATGATGCTTTTTTGCAATTAAATGGTTAACATGCATGCCTGTGTGCCGTTTGCCGGGAATTGCCGTGAACTCTGAAGCCGTCTCCGAAGTCGTCCTCCACCACCATGCCGCCAGCGATTGCCCGAACTGCGGCGCCGCCGTGTCCGGGAATTTCTGCCACCAGTGCGGGCAGGAGACCGTGCTGCATCCGCCCAGCACGCGCGAATTCCTGCACGAATTCATCGGCCACTACGTGGCGCTGGAAGGCAAGCTGTGGAAGACGATGAAGCTGCTGCTGCTCAAGCCCGGCCAGCTGAGCCTCGAATACATGCAGGGCCGCCGCGTACGCTACATCCAGCCGCTGCGCGTCTACCTGACCTTCAGCCTGATCTTCTTTGCCCTGTTTAAGTTCATGGGAGAGGATCACCATATCGGCGGCGTCAAGATCGACAGCGTTCCGGTGCTTACGATCGATCCCGGGGACAAGAAGCCCGCCGCGTCCGCGCACCCGCCCGTACCCGTTTCCGGGACCGCGGCGGCCAAGCCCGAAGCAAGCAGCAGTGCCAGGCCGGACGAAGACGAAAGCGACGACCCGCACGCGAAGACGGCCACCTTGCAGAAAGACGAGGAAGAAGACAAGTCGGGCTTCGAGAGTTTCATCGACAGTCTGGTCAGTTCGACCAGCGACGACAATGGCGCGAAGGCTAAAAAAGCCTTCTTCGGCTATGCACCCTACGCCGTGTTCGCCATGATGCCGCTGTTCGCCCTGTTCCTGAAGATCCTTTACCTGGGGTCGGGCAAGCGCTATGGCGAGCACCTGCTGTTCGCGCTGCACACGAACGCCTTCGCCTTCCTGATGCTCACCCTCATCATCCTCCAGAAGCCGCTGCGGATTCCCTACGTCGGCAACTTGCTGGGCCTGTGGCTGGTCTTCTACCTGCCGACCGCGATGCGGCGGGTGTACGGTGGTTCGCGCAAGCTCACGGCGCTGCGCTGGTGCACGCTGATGTTCCTGCACCTGCTGGCGCTGTCCTGCGCCATCGGTGTTGCAGTATGGCTTGGGGCCTCGCACTGATCCGAATCTTGCCGGATGCGCGCCGGGCAAATATACTGTGCGTTTGTACAGTAATCGCTGAGCGGCCGTATGGCAGAAGCCGGAAGAATCGGTTAATCTCCCCCGTGTCGTTTTTCATTACCGCCGAGATTTCCCTATGCCCGCTACGCCCGAATCGCAACAAACCATCGCGCTGGTCGTGCGGCACAACACCGCCGGCATCGACGAGCCGGTGCAGGCCATCGTCGACTTCCTGCGCGGCGCCGGCTACCTGCCCGTACTCGAAGCCGAGACCGCCGGCCACGTGAAGGTGGAAGGCGTGGCCGCGATGACGATGGACGAGATCGGCCGGCAGGCCAGCACCGCCATCGTGGTCGGCGGCGACGGCACCATGCTGGGCGTGGCGCGCCAGCTGGCCCGCTACAAGGTGCCCCTCATCGGCATCAACCAGGGCCGCCTGGGCTTCATGACCGACATCCCGATCGGCCGCATGCTGCCGGCGCTGGCCGAGATCCTCAGCGGCAAGGCGCGGGCCGAGGAGCGCACCCTGCTGGAAGCCCACCTGGTGCGCGACGGCAAGGAGATCCACTGTTCGGTGGCGGTGAACGACGTGGTGGTGTCGCGCGGTTCCGGCGCCGGCATGGCCGAACTGAAGGTCACGGTGGACGGCACCTTCATGTACAACCAGCGCTCGGACGGCCTGATCGTCTCCACGCCCACCGGCTCGACCGCCTATGCGCTGTCGGCCGGCGGCCCGCTGCTGCATCCGACCCTGGCCGGCATCGTGCTGGTGCCGATCGCGCCGCACGCACTGTCGAACCGCCCGATCGTGGTGCCGGACACCAGCCACATCGTGGTCGAGATCATGAATGGCCGCGACATCAGCGTGAACTTCGACATGCAGACTTTCACGAGCCTGCAGCACGGCGACCAGATCATGATCTCGCGCTCGCCCGACACCATCACCTTCCTGCATCCCGAAGGGTGGAGCTACTACCACACCCTGCGCGAAAAGCTGCACTGGAACGAGTATCCGTCCAGCGACGGCAAGCTCAAATAAACCAAGCATTCCGAAACCAGGAGACCTGTTTCTTCATGTTGCGCACATTGACCATCCGCGACTTCGTCATCGTCGACACGATCGAACTCGAGTTCTCGAATGGCTTCACGGTCTTCACTGGAGAGACCGGAGCCGGCAAGTCGATCCTGATCGATGCGCTGCAGCTCGCGCTGGGCGGGCGCGGCGACGCCAGCATGGTGCGCGAGGGCACCGCCAAGGCCGACATCAGCGCCGACTTCGCGCTCACGCCGGCGGCCACCGCCTGGCTCGAGCAGAACGAATTCGGCGTCGAGGAGGGCGGGGCGCTGCTGCGCCGGGTGATCGACAATGCCGGCCGCTCGAAGGCCTACATCAACGGCATCGCCGCCACCGCCGGCCAGCTGCGCGAGCTGGGCGAGATGCTGGTCGACATCCACGGCCAGCACGCCCACCAGTCGCTGCTCAAGCAGGATGCCCAGCGTGCGCTGCTGGACAACCAGATCGCCGTGCGCAATCCGGCAGCCACGGCCCAGGTGCAGGCGGTTGCCGGCTGCTACAAGGCCTGGCGCGCGCTGTCGCGCCAGCGCGAGGAATTCGAGACCAATGCGAAGAACGTGCTGCTCGAACGCGAGCGGCTCGAGTGGCAGGTCGGCGAGCTCGACAAGCTGGCCGTGAAGCCGGGCGAATGGGCCGAGATCACCAACGAGCACAGCCGCCTGTCGCACGCGGCCAGCCTGCTCGAGGGCGCGCAGGAAGCGCTGAACGCGATCTCCGAAGCCGAGCAGCCGATCCTGTCGCAGCTGTCCTCGCTGAACCAGAAGCTGGGCAAGCTGGCCGACGTCGACGCCGGCCTGCAGAACGTGCTCGACTGCATGGAGCCGGCCCGCATCCAGCTGCAGGAAGCAGTGTACGCGCTGAACGACTACATCGACAAGGTCGAGCTCGACCCCGAGCGCCTGGCCCAGGTCGATGCGCGCATGGATGCGATCCACAGCACTGCCCGCAAGTTCCGCGTCACGCCGGAGGAGCTGCCGGACGAGCACGCCACGCTGAAAGCCAAGCTGCGCCAGCTGGCCGATGCCAGCGACGTCGACGGCCTGCGCCGCCAGGAAGAGCAGGCCCGGGCCGCCTACCTGGAAGTGGCGGGCCGCCTGTCCGTCACGCGCCGGGAAGCGGCGCAACGCCTCGGCGAGCAGGTGACGGAAGCGATGCAGGAACTGTCGATGAGCGGTGGCCGCTTCGTGGTGTCGCTGAACCCCTGCGAGCCGGCCGTGTACGGCATGGAGCAGGTCGAATTCCTGGTGGCCGGCCATGTCGGCGTCGCGCCGCGTCCGCTGGCCAAGGTGGCCTCGGGCGGCGAACTGGCGCGCATCTCGCTGGCGATCTCCGTCATCACGTCGAATGCCACCACGGTGCCGACCCTGATCTTCGACGAGGTCGATACCGGCATCGGCGGTGGCGTCGCCGAGGTGGTGGGCCGCCTGCTGAAGCGCCTCGGCCATAGCCGCCAGGTGCTGTGCGTGACCCACCTGCCGCAGGTGGCGAGCCAGGCCAACCAGCACTTCCAGGTGGCCAAGGGCACGACCGGCGACGGCAAGACGGTCTCGCGCATCGACGTGCTGGACAAGAAGGAAAGGGTGGAAGAGGTGGCGCGCATGCTGGGCGGCATCGAGATCACCGAGACCACCCGCAAGCATGCGCGCGAGCTGCTGGCTTCATAATCTTCAACCAATTTATGCCATTCAGAAAAGAACCGCCCCACACCCACGGCGCGATCGCCAAGAGCGCCGTCGTGCTGGTCAACCTCGGCACGCCCGATGCGCCCACCCGGGCGGCGGTGCGGCGCTACCTGAAGCAGTTCCTGTCCGACCAGCGCGTGGTGGAGATCCCGCGCGCCGTCTGGAACCTGATCCTGCATCTCGTCATCCTGCCTTTCCGCTCCGGCAAGTCGGCGCAAAAGTACGCGATGATCTGGACCCGCGAAGGTTCGCCGCTGAAGGTGTACACGGCGCGGCAGGCGGCGAAGCTGGCGGAGCTGCTCGGCGAGCGCGGCCACGAGGACGTCGAGGTGGCGATGGCGATGCGCTACGGCTCGCCGGCGCTGCCGGAGGTGCTGGACGACCTGAAGGCGAAGGGTGTCGACCGCATCGTGGTGCTGCCGGCCTATCCGCAGTATTCGGGCACGACCACGGCCTCGATCTGGGATGCCGTCTACGCTCACTACGCCCAGGTGCGCAACATTCCCGAGCTGCGCCTGGTCAAGCACTACCACGACCATGAAGGCTATATCGAGGCGCTCGCCGACTCGGTGCTGGAATACTGGGAAGCCCACGGCCGCGGCGACAAGCTGGTGATGAGCTTCCACGGCGTGCCGAAGCGCACCTTGACCCTGGGCGACCCGTATTACTGCGAATGCCAGCGCACCGCGCGCCTGCTGGCGGCGCGCCTGCGCCTGTCGCCCGAGCAGTACCTGGTCACCTTCCAGTCGCGCTTCGGGCGCGCCGAATGGCTGCAGCCCTACACGGCGCCGACCGTGCAGCAGCTGGCGCGCGAAGGCGTCAAGCGCATCGACGTGATGTGCCCCGGCTTCACCAGCGACTGCCTGGAGACGCTGGAAGAAATCAATATGGAAGTGCGGCACGAGTTCGAATCGAACGGCGGCCAGGAATACCACTACATTCCCTGCCTGAACGACAACCCGGCCTGGATTACGGGATTGGCGGAAATCGCCGAGCAGCACCTGATCGGCTGGCCCACCATGATGAGCCCGTCACAGCGCGAGGTCCGGCGCAAGGATGCGGAAGAGGGCCGCGAGCACGCGGCCCGGTTGGGCGCATAAGGTCAAGGTCCGACGCGGGCTCTCCGAGCCCGCGCACGCGGACCTGCTAAAATGGCACGTTTTGCGGCGTCGCCCCGAGTTCCGCCAGGCAGATCGCTGCCAGCGCAAGGGCGGTCCAGACCACCACGGCGCCGCTGATCAGATGCAGTCTCATGATCTTTCCCCTGTTCCAATTAGGAAACATGGTAAGACGGCTAATTGCCGACGGGTTCTGCTGCCGCGTAAATCCTGTAACAAAAAATGTCAGGATATGCACATGTTAGCGCTGCAATTCCCCTTGAAAACGTAGGGGATCGCCCCATATGGGGCCCGTGTGTTAAGCAGGACAAGTCAATCAATCAGCCAAGTCCTTGATTCTAGGAGTTTTTTCGATGCAAGACCAAGAAAACCAAGAGGTGTCCAACCAGCCGGAAGGTGAAGCCGCAGCCAACGCAGCGAATGCGGGCCAGGCAACGCCGGCGTCGTCGGAGCCGAGTCTCGAAGAACAGCTGAGCGCCACCGAAGCCAAGCTGGCCGAGATGCACGATGCCTTCATGCGCGCCAAGGCCGAAGCGGACAATATCCGCCGCCGCGCCCAGGAAGATGTGAGCAAGGCCCACAAATTTGCCATCGAAAGCTTTGCCGAGGCCATGGTGCCGGTGCGCGACAGCCTGGAAATGGCGCTGAAGGTCGAAGCCCCTACCGTGGAATCGATCAAGGAAGGTGTCGAGATGACCCTCAAGCAGCTCACCGCCGCGTTCGAAAAGAACCGCCTGGTCGAAGTGATGCCGCAGCCGGGCGACAAGCTCGACCCGAACAAGCACCAGGCCGTGGCCGTCGTGCCGTCGGAGCAGGAAGCGAATACCGTGGTCGCAGTGTTGCAAAAAGGTTACATGATCGCCGACCGCCTGCTGCGTCCGGCCATCGTGACTGCTGCACAGCCGAAATAAATTTGCTCGTGCAAATTCCAAGCTCTTGAAAGCACGCAGTTTTTCCCTATATTCGACACATCTGAAAACTAAAACTAAGTATTAAAGGAAAACATTATGGGCAAAATCATCGGTATCGACCTGGGCACCACCAACTCCTGCGTGGCGATCATGGAAAATGGTCAGCCCAAGGTCATCGAAAATGCCGAAGGTGCTCGCACTACGCCTTCGATCATCGCTTACCAGGAAGACGGCGAGATCCTCGTCGGCGCGCCGGCAAAACGCCAGGCTGTCACCAATCCGAAAAACACCCTGTTCGCGGTCAAGCGCCTGATCGGCCGTAAGTTCGACGAAAAAGAAGTCCAGAAGGACATCGGCCTGATGCCGTACGCGATCGTCAAGGCCGACAACGGCGACGCCTGGGTCAGCGTGCGCGACAAGAAACTGGCGCCGCCGCAGATCTCGGCGGAAGTGCTGCGCAAGATGAAGAAGACCGCCGAGGACTACCTGGGCGAAGAAGTCACCGAAGCCGTGATCACCGTGCCGGCCTACTTCAACGACTCGCAGCGCCAGGCGACCAAGGACGCCGGCCGCATCGCGGGCCTGGACGTCAAGCGCATCATCAACGAGCCGACCGCGGCCGCGCTGGCATTCGGCCTGGACAAGACCGACAAGGGCGACCGCAAGATCGCCGTGTATGACCTCGGCGGCGGCACCTTCGACGTGTCGATCATCGAGATCGCCGACGTCGATGGCGAGAAGCAGTTCGAAGTGCTGTCGACCAACGGCGACACCTTCCTGGGCGGCGAAGACTTCGACCAGCGCGTGATCGACTACATCATCGACGAGTTCAAGAAGATCAACGGCCTCGACCTGTCGAAGGACCCGATCGCCCTGCAGCGCATCAAGGCTTCGGCCGAGCGCGCGAAGATCGAGCTGTCGTCCTCGCAGCAGACCGAGATCAACGAGCCGTACATCGCCATGGCGAACGGCGCGCCGGTCCACCTGAACCTGAAGATCACCCGCGCCAAGCTGGAAGCCCTGGTCGAGGAACTGATCTCGAAGACCATCGAACCGTGCCGCGTCGCCATCAAGGACGCCGGCGTGAAGGTCTCGGACATCGACGACATCATCCTGGTCGGCGGCATGACCCGTATGCCGAAGGTGCAGGAAAAGGTGAAGGAGTTCTTCGGCAAGGATCCGCGCAAGGACGTCAACCCGGACGAGGCCGTCGCAGTCGGCGCCGCGATCCAGGGCTCGGTGCTGGCCGGCGACCGCAAGGACCTGCTGCTGCTGGACGTGACCCCGCTGTCGCTGGGTATCGAAACCCTGGGCGGCGTGATGACCAAGATGATCCACAAGAACACCACGATCCCGACCAAGTTCTCGCAGGTGTTCTCGACCGCCGACGACAACCAGCCGGCCGTGACCATCAAGGTCTACCAGGGCGAGCGTGAAATCGCAGCGGGCAACAAGGGCCTGGGCGAGTTCAACCTGGAAGGCATCCCGCCGGCACCGCGCGGCACCCCGCAGATCGAAGTGACCTTCGACATCGACGCCAACGGCATCCTGCACGTGGGCGCCAAGGACAAGGCCACCGGCAAGGAAAACAAGATCACCATCAAGGCCAACTCGGGCCTGTCGGAAGACGAGATCCAGAAGATGGTGAAGGACGCCGAGCTGAACGCGGAAGAGGACAAGAAGGTCAAGGAACTGGCGGAGTCGCGCAACCAGGCCGACGCGCTGGTCCACTCGACCCGCAAGTCCCTGACCGAGTACGGCGACAAGCTGGACGGCGGCGAGAAGGAAAAGATCGAAGCCGCGATCGCCGACCTGGAAGGCTCGATCAAATCGGGCGACAAGGCCGAGATCGATGCCAAGGTGGCATCCCTGTCGACCGCCGCGCAAAAGCTGGGCGAGAAGATGTACGCCGACATGCAGGGCCAGCAAGCTGGCGCTGCCGGTGCGGCTGGCGCGCAACAGCCGGGTGCCGAATCGTCGGCCAAGGCGGACGATGACGTGGTCGATGCTGACTTCAAGGAAGTCAAGGACGCCAAGTAATGTCACAATAGGGGGTTAGCCGCTCAAGTTAGCTCCCAACGCGGAACATTCCGAGCCGATGCAGCCTTCTGGTGCCCGGCTCGGTTTTTTTGCACAGACAGTTTTTCAAGATAGACAGCAAGGTGCCGACAAATGGCAAAGCGTGATTTTTACGAGATCCTCGGGGTCGCCAAGACTGCGTCGGAAGACGAGATCAAGAAGGCCTATCGCAAGCTCGCGATGAAGTACCACCCCGACCGCAATCCGGATAACAAGGAAGCGGAGGAGAAGTTCAAGGAGGTCAAGGAAGCCTACGAGATGCTGACCAATCCGGAGAAGCGCGAAGCGTACGACCGTTACGGTCACGCCGGCGTCGATCCGAACAGCGGCATGGGCGGCGGTTTCGGCGCCGGCGGTTTCTCGGATGCCTTCGGCGACATCTTCGGTGACATCTTCGGCGGTGGCCGCGGCCGCAGCTCGGGCCCGCAGGTGTACCGCGGCGCCGACCTGCGCTACAACCTCGAGATCACGCTGGAACAGGCGGCCGCCGGCTTCGACACCACCATCCGCGTGCCGAGCTGGGACAAGTGCGACACCTGCCACGGCAGCGGCGCCAAGCCGGGCACACAGCCGGTCACCTGCTCGACCTGCCACGGCCACGGCCAGGTGCGCATGCAGCAGGGCTTCTTCTCGATCCAGCAGACCTGCCCGAAGTGCCATGGCAGCGGCAAGATCATCCCGGAACCGTGCGCGGCCTGCGGCGGCGCCGGACGCATCAAGCGCAACAAGACCCTGGAAGTCAAGATCCCGGCCGGTATCGACAATGGCATGCGGATCCGCTCGTCGGGTAACGGCGAGCCGGGCACCAACGGCGGTCCGCCGGGCGACCTGTACGTCGAGATCCACATCAAGCCGCACGAAGTGTTCCAGCGCGAAGGCGACGACCTGCATTGCGAAATGCCGATCTCGTTCAGCAAGGCGGCACTGGGCGGCGAGATCGAGGTGCCGACCCTGGGCGGCAAGGTATCCTTCACCATCCCCGAAGGCACCCAGACCGGCAAGGTCTTCCGCCTGAAGGGCAAGGGCGTCAAAGGCGTGCGTTCCGGCTACGCGGGCGACCTGTTCTGCCACGTCGTGGTCGAGACCCCGGTCAAGCTGACCGACAAGCAGAAGGACCTGCTGCGCGAGTTCGAGCGCCTGACCAGGGAGGGCGGCGCCAAGCACAGCCCCCAGAGCAAGGGCTGGATGGATAAAGTGAAGGACTTCTTCGAGTAAGAAGTCGACAACCGCTGGATGGCGCGAGTCCCAGCGGTTTTTTTTGCATTAATAGTTAGCTTAATCACAAGGTCGAGAGAATCAGATGCCTAACTCAAAACCCATCACCAGGGAGCTGTTCGCCAAGAATCGCGCCTGGGCGGAATCGGTCGTCGCCAAGCAGCCCGATTTCTTCAAATCGCTGGCCGCGCAGCAGGCCCCGGAATACATGTGGATCGGCTGCTCGGACAGCCGCGTGCCCGCCAACGAACTGCTGGGCATGATGCCGGGCGAGATGTTCGTCCATCGCAACGTGGCGAACGTGGTGGTGCACTCGGACCTGAATTGCCTGTCGGTGCTCCAGTTCGCCATTGACGTGCTCAAGGTGAAGCACGTCATCGTCTGCGGTCATTACGGCTGCGGTGGCGTGCACGCGGCCCTCACCGGACGCCGGGTCGGCCTGACCGACAACTGGCTGCGCCACGTGCAGGACGTCAAGCACAAGCACGGCCGCTACCTGGGGGAGATCGTGCAGCCCAGCGTCGCCCACGATCGGCTGGTCGAGCTGAACGTGGCCGAGCAGGTGATCAACTGCGCCCAAACCACGGTGGTTCAGGATGCCTGGGACCGTGGGCAGGAGCTGACGATCCACAGCTGGGTGTACGGCTTGAAGGACGGCCTGCTGCGCGACCTTGGCATGACCGTGTCCAGCGTCGAGGAACTGACGCAGAAATACGACGCGCTGCTGGCGCGCTACGCGGACGGCTGGACCCCGGCGTGAGCGAGCCGCTGCAGCTGCGCGGCCTCGGCATCACGGTCGGCAGCTGCCAGGAGGTCCAGCCGAGGCTGGACCCGATCCTGCGGCGTCATCTGGAAAGCGACGCCGGCAACTGAGCCGGCAGGCCGTCAGAAGCGGTGGCGCAAGCCCACCGCTAACTGGCGGTTGCCGGTGCCGGGTTCTTCGCTGTTGCCTTCGGTGTAGGCGGCGCCGTTGTGGTTGTGGATCACGCCGTAGGAGGCATAGACGTCGCTGCGCTTCGAGAAGGCGTACATGTAGGCGGCGCCCAGCTGTTGCGCATCCTGGTTGTGCAGGGTGCGGTCGTCAGCCCGCACATAGGTCAGCACGACGGTGCTGGCGCCGAACGGCACCGACGCCCCCAGCAGCAGGTCGCGGCTGTCGGTCGACGCGATCGGCGGCAGGCCGCCGAACACCGCGGCGCCATTGTTCAGGGGCGCGCTGTTGCGTCCCTTGTTCACCTCGTAGCCGAAGTAGGCGCGCAGGATCCCGAAGTCGTAGTTGGCGCCGAACAGCAGGTTGCGGGCGGGATCGGTGCCGCTCACGGTGGCGCTGTCGTTGTTCTTGCGGTGATAGGCGATGCGGGCGGACAGCGGACCGCCGGTGTAGCCGAAGGAGCCGCCGAAGGCCCGTCCGGCGGCGCTGTCGCCGGCGACTTCGCCGGCCACATACATCAGGTCGCCGCTGAATCCATGCATGTCGGGACTACGGTAGAGCACCGAATTCGATGCCCGGAAGCCGGTCGGCGGCATCAGGTTGTTGGAGCGCACGACGCCGTTGCGCAAGGGGTCGACCACCACGTTGAGCGTGGTGAACAGCGGCGTGTCCTGCAGGCCGGCGGAGACCGAACCGAAGCGGCCGCGCAGGCCGACGATCGAGGTGCGGCCGAACAGCGTGTTGTTCTGGGTCGAGGTGCCGTTATCGGCGTGGATGCCGCCTTCGATCACGAAGAACGCGGCCATGCCCTGGCCCAGGTCTTCGCTGCCACGAAAGCCCCAGCGGCTCTGGGTGGCCATGCCGCTGGTCACGCGGGTCGAGGTGCCGGCGACGCCGCCCTGGTCGACCGACACACCCATATCCATCACACCATAGAAGGCGACCGAAGAACCGTCGGCCAGTGCTGCGCCACTGCACAGCATGGCTGCGCACATCAGGGAAAACTTGGATTTCATATTCGTCTTTCTTTTTTTGTTTTTCTATCAGGCTGTCTTGCCCGGTGCGCGTACTGCGGGGGTGCCGGATTCGGGATCGGGAATCGGTTCGATCTTCCCGAGCACGAACACGAAGCAGACGATGCCGATGACGAGGATGACGCCGGCGACGAAGAAGGCATTGGTGAACGAGGCGGTGGCGCCGACGATCATGCCGGTCACGATCGGTGCGGCCGCGCCCATCAGGTTGTTCGCGAAATTCATGATGCCGCCGATGGTGCCGGCGCCGCCCTTCGGCGCGATCAGCGAAGGCAGCGACCAGCCGACCGGCGCTGCCGAGGCCAGGCCGCCCAGGGCGATCGAGATCCAGAAGATGGCCCAGGCCGGATCGGTGGTCTGGGTGGCGCCGAACACGGCCAGGCCGAAGGTCATGCCGACGATCAGCACGGTCTTGCGCACCTTCGATTCGTTCTTGCCGCGCGAAACCAGGTGGTCGATCAGCCAACCGCCGACGAACAGGTCGGTCAGGGTGGCGAAGGCCCAGGGAATGGCGGCGAAGCCGGCCGACTTGATAATGCTCATGTGCATCTGCTCGACCAGGTAGCCCGGCAGCCAGGTCAGGAACAGGTAGAAGGTGTAGCCGTAGGCGGCGAAACCGAGGGTCAGGCCCCACACCTTGGACTTGGTCAGCAGATAGCCCAGCATGTTGAGGGCGCCGGCGTCGGCCGGGCCTTCAGGCGCGGCGCCGCCGCGCTGGATGTAGTCGAGTTCCGCTTTCGACAGGTTCTTGTCGGCGCTCGGGTCGCGGTACAGCACGTAGAAGGCGATGAAGTACAGGAAGCTCAGGGTCGCGGTGAGTGCGAAACCCCAGCGCCAGCCGAAGGCCACCACCGTCACCGCCACCAGCGGCACGCCGATCACGTTCGAGAACTTGGCGGCGGCGTCGAAGATCGCGGTAGCCAGGCCGCGCTCGTTGCGCGGGAACCAGTAGCCGGTGGCCTTGGAGCTGACCGGGAAGGCCGGCGCTTCGGCCACGCCCAGCAGGATGCGCGCCACGAAGATGCCGGCGAAGCCGCTCGAGAATGCCGTGATGACCGAGGCCAGGCCCCACAGGAAGGCGCCCCAGCGTCCGACCCGGGTCGGGCCGAAGCGGTCCAGCACCATCCCGACCGGAATCTGCAGCAGCGAATACGACCAGGCGAAGGCGGAAAACAGCAGGCCCAGTTCGACGGGGCTGAGGTGGAACACATCCTTGATCTGGGGTGCCGCGACCGACAGGCCGATGCGGTCGATGTAGTTGATCAGGACGCCGACGCCTAGCAGCGCGCCGATGCCCCAGCGGCGCCGGGGAATGCCTTGTTGTCTGGTTGAAGCCATGCTTGTGTCTCCTATGTCGTGTTGATGAACGGGTTCTAGCGACCCTGGGTGTGAAGTATTTCTTCGGTGAGTTCGGGAAGCGTCTTGCTGAGGTCGAGCAGCAGGCCGGCTTCGTCCTGCTGCAGGGGTTCGAGGTCGCGCAGCTGGCTGTCGAGCAGCGAGGCCGGCATGTAGTGGGCGGTGCGCGCCAGCATGCGCTGGGCGATCAGCTCGCGCGGGCCGCTCAGGTGGGCGAAGCGCAGGTCGGGGTCGGCGGCGCGCAGCAGGTCGCGGTAACGGCGCTTGAGGGCCGAACAGGCCAGCACCAGGCCTTCGCCGCGCGCCCGGGCCGCGGCGATCTCGCCCTGCAGGACGCGCAGCCAATCGGCGCGGTCGTCGTCGTTCAGAGGAATGCCGGAAGCCATCTTGGCCACGTTCGATGCGCTGTGGTAGGCGTCGCCTTCGAGGAAGCGCACGTCCAGCGCTTGCGCCAGCCGCTGCCCGACCTCGCTCTTGCCGCAGCCGGACACACCCATCACGACCCAGCGCGCCGGTGTGGCGGAAGGGGTGGAATCGGGGCTTTGATTGATGGGTGGATGATAAATCATGATAAATTTGGTAGCGTTATCAGGCGTTGCGAGTCTACGCCGATCGATGGCTTTGTAAAGAAGTTTTCATGCTGCGGCGCAGCACGAACGCAAACTGGTGACGCCGCGGCCGCCTGCTCGCAAGCGGCCGGGAGGAGGATCAGGCGCTTTCGCGCGCCATCAGGGTGAAGCCGAGATCGATGCGGGTGAGGGCGGGCGTTTCGCCGTGGATGACGGCGCGCAGCAGCTGGGCCGCCTCGAAACCGACGCGGTAGCGCGGCGTGGCGATGGTGGTGAGGGAAGGATTCATCCAGGCCGACACCGGCAGGTCGTTGAAGCCGCAGATGGCGAGCCGGGCGGGCACCGCGATGCCGCGCCGCTGGCACTGGAAGATCGCGCCCTGGGCCAGGTCATCGTTGCAGCAAAAGATGGCGTCGCAGTCGGGCGTCACCGACAGCATGCGTCCCAGCAGTTCGGCGCCGAGCGCGATCGTGGACGGGTCGCTCACCATGGTCTCGAGCAGGGGATCGTACAGCCCGGCTTCCTGCAAGGCGCGGCGGTAGCCTTCGGCACGCTTCAGCGTGCGCTCGTCGCGCTGGGCGCCCATGAAGCCGATGCGCTGGTAACCCTTGTCGACGAGGTAGCGGGTCATGGTGTAGCCGGCCTCGATCTGCGAAAAGCCGACCGACAGCGCGTCCGGCGAACTCGCGAGGTCCATCATCGAGACCACCGGCAATTTCGACGAGGTCAGGATTTTCGTGACCTGCTTGCTGTGGGTCAGGCCGGACAGCAGCACGCCATCCGGGTTCGATTGCAGGTAAATGTTGAGAAGCTTTTCTTCCTCGGCATCCGAGTAGCGGGTATTGCCGATCAGGATCTGGTAGCCATCCTTTTCCAGCGCGTCCTGGATGCCGGCCAGGACTTCGGTGAACACGGCGTTCGACAGCGACGGCACCAGCACCACGATCACCTTCGACTGCGCCGAGGCAAGCGCGCGGGCGGCGCGGTTGGGCACGTAGCCCAGCTCTTCCACGGCTTCCTCGATGCGTGCGCGCAGCGCGGCCGACACCAGCTCCGGCTGGTTGATCGCGCGCGATACCGTCATGGTCCCGACGCCGGCCCGCGCCGCCACCTCGGACAGCGTGACGCGGCCGCTGCTGCGGCTGCGAAGGGTTTCTGGTTTGTTCATCGTCTGATTTGATAGCGTTATCGGCGCCCTGGTGAGCCGGCCGCTGTATCATGGCCTCCCCACAAGGGACACTTGTATTGGAGCACGATTATGGCAAATGATTCGGCATTTGGCGACCTCGCCCGGCTGCGGGCGATGGTGCGCGAATTCGTCGACGAGCGCGACTGGGACCAGTTCCACACACCAAAGAACCTGGCCTCCGCACTGACGGTGGAAGCGGCCGAGCTGCTGGAACACTTCCAGTGGCTGCAGCATGGCCGCTTTGAAGAACTCGGCCCGGACAAGCTGGTAGAAGTGCGGCACGAGATGGCCGACGTGCTGGTCTACCTGGTGCGCCTGGCCGACAAGCTCGACGTCGACTTGCTGGCGGCGGTGGAAGAGAAGATGGTGCTCAACCGGGCCAAGTACCCGGCCGAGCAGGTGCGCGGCGACGCGCGCAAATACGACGAGTACAAATCGTAGGGTGGGCACGCCGTGCCCACGCGTAACGTTGGCGTTACGTTGGTATCTCAGGCAGCCAGCGCCAGACGCGTTGCCGGTGCCGAACGAAGGGCCTGCCCCGCAGCACCAGCCAGGCGGAAGGTACTGACCAGCTCCTCCAACTGTCCGGACTGCTCCTGCAGCGATTGCGCCGCCGCCGCCGCTTCTTCCACCAGGGCTGCGTTCTGCTGAGTGACGGAATCCATTTCGCCGATTGCCTGGTTGATCTGCTCGATACCGGCTTCCTGTTCCTGGCTCGCGGCCGTGATCTCGCCCATGATGTCGGTCACGCGGCGCACGCTGGCGACGATCTCGTCCATGGTCGAACCGGCCTGCTGTACCAGGCGGCTGCCCTGGCCGACCTTCTCGACCGAGTCGCCGATCAGGGTCTTGATTTCCTTGGCGGCGGCGGCCGAGCGTTGGGCCAGGTTACGCACCTCGCTCGCCACCACGGCGAAGCCGCGGCCCTGTTCGCCGGCACGCGCCGCTTCCACCGCCGCATTCAGCGCCAGGATATTCGTCTGGAAGGCGATGCCATCGATGACGCCGATGATGTCGACGATCTGCTTGGCCGATTCATTGATCGAGTTCATCGTGATCACCACGTCGGAAACCACCTCGCCGCCGCGCATGGCCACGTTCGAGGCCGACATCGCCAGCTGGTTGGCCTGACGCGCGTTTTCCGCATTCTGCTTGACGGTCGAGGTCAGCTCTTCCATCGAGGAGGCGGTTTCTTCGAGCGCACCGGCCTGCTGTTCGGTGCGGCTGGACAGGTCCAGGTTGCCGGTCGCGATTTCGTTCGAGGCGGTGGCGAGGGTTTCGGTGCCGCTGCGCACCTGGCCGACGATGGTCTGCAACGAGCCGTTCATGTCCTTCAGGGCTGCCAGCAGTTCGCCGGTTTCGTCGGTCGAATTGACTTCGATGTGGCTGGTGAGGTCGCCGGCGGCGACGGTCTTGGCAACGTCCACCGCGCGGCGCATCGGCAGCGTGATCGAGCGGGTGATGAAGAAGCCGATCGCAACCGCGGCCAGCAAGGCGATCACGGCCACGCCGATCAGCAGCATGCGCGCCTGCCTGAACTCGACTTGGCCGGCTGCCAGTTCGGCCTGGTTGCGGACGGCCTGGGCTTCCATCATTTTCGTGAGGTCGGCCTGCCATGCCCTGGTGGCCGGCATGACGCTGGACTTCATCAGGCTGACCGCTTCGTCGTTCTTGTTTTCCCTGCCCAGTTGCTGGGTTTTCGCGATCAGGGGGGCGGCCGTGTTGCGCGCCGCCGCGATCTTTTCCAGTTGCGCCCGCAGTTGCGGGTCGGCGATCATCTTGTCGAGGGTGGCGACGGCCTGGTCGTATTCCTGCCATGCGCCTTCGATCGTCTTGGCGATGTTCGCCATTTCAGCTTCGTCGCTGGTGAGGATGATGTCGCGCACGTTGATGGCGATGCGGCGCTGGGCGTCGCGCAGGTCGGTCACGTTCTTGATCTGGACGTTGTTGTTGTTGACGATCTTGTCCACGGCCGCGTTGAGCGCGTTCATGTTTTCGAGACCGAAGATCGCGACCAGGATCAGCAGGGCCAGCATCAGTCCAAAGCCCAGGCCGAGGCGCTGGCCGATCTTCATATTGTTCAGCTTCATTTCTATGGAGTCCTTGTTATCGAAGAAGGGTGCAGGCGGCCGCTGAACATCTGAGGTCCAGGAAAAAATGCGGGCGGAGGTAGGCAGTGCGGTCGCTGCTGGTTGGCGGGGGTGGGGCCAACGCAAGGGAGCGTCACGGGTTGTGACGGTGCGAGAGATTCTAGTAGGACAAATCCTACAAGACAATCAAAACGTTGCCATGTGGAAAATCAACAACGTTCAACAAGAGCGCGCGGCCGCGCCGGAACGCGTGCTGCGGATGCTCAGATACCGCCCAGGTAACAGGCCAGCAGGCCGTCGGAACTCTCGATCCCGAGGATGTCCATCAGGCGCTCGAGTTCGCTACCGAAGTGTTCTCTTGCCTCGGTATCTTCCTCCTGGACCAGTTCCAGCGACTGCTGGAACTGCTTCATGACCCAGAACTTGGTCGGATGCGCTTCGACGCCGGCCAGCAGGCGCGTGGCCAGGTCGTCCAGCACCACCGCCAGGCGCTCGCGTTCCGCCGACGGGTTCACGCCCGGCAGGTCGGCCAGCTTGGGGCCGGCGCGGAAGGCGCGCAGTTGTTCGAGGACGCGCGGCACGATGAACAGCGGCGCATCCTCGACGTCGGACATGGGATCGTAGGCCATGTTCGGTCCGTGCTTACATGCCGCCGAGGCAGATGTACTTGATGACCAGGTAGTCGTCCATGCCGTACTTCGAGCCTTCGCGGCCCAGGCCGGACTGCTTGACCCCGCCGAAAGGCGCGATCTCGTTCGAGATCAGGCCGGTGTTCACGCCCACCATGCCGGTCTCGATCTGCTCGGCCACGCGCCACACGCGGTTGATATCGCGCGCATAGAAGTAGGAGGCCAGGCCGAATTCCGTGTTGTTGGCGAGGGCGATGACTTCCTCTTCGGTCTTGAAGCGGAACAGCGGCGCCACCGGGCCGAAGGTTTCCTCTTCCGAAATCAGCATGGCCGGGGTCACGTCGGCCAGCACGGTCGGCTGGAAGAAGCTGTGGCCGAGTTCATGGCGCTTGCCGCCCAGCAGCAGGCGGGCGCCTTTCGACAGCGCGTCGGCGATGTGGTTCTCGACCTTCACGAGGGCCTTGTCTTCGATCAGCGGGCCCTGGTTCACGCCCGGCTCCATGCCATTGCCGACTTTGAGTCCCTTGACCTTCTCGGTGAAGCGGCGCGCGAATTCGTCGTACACGCCGTCCTGCACGTAGATGCGGTTGGCGCAGACGCAGGTCTGGCCGGCGTTGCGGTACTTCGAGGCGAGCGCGCCCTCGACGGCCGCGTCGAGGTCGGCGTCGTCGAACACGATGAAGGAGGCGTTGCCGCCCAGTTCCAGCGACAGCTTCTTGACCGTCGGCGCGCACTGTTCCATCAGCAGGCGGCCGACCGGGGTCGAGCCCGTGAAGCTCAGCTTGCGCACGATCGGGTTGGCGCACATCTCGGCGCCGATCGCTTTCGCATCGCCGATCACGACCGAGAACACGCCTTTCGGCACGCCGGCGCGCTCGGCCAGCACGGCCAGGGCCAGGGCGGAGAACGGGGTCAGCTCGGCGGGCTTCAGCACGATCGGGCAGCCGGCGGCAAGGGCCGGCGCCACCTTGCGGGTGATCATCGCGGACGGGAAGTTCCACGGCGTGATGGCGGCGCAGACGCCGATCGGTTCCTTGGTCACGATCAGGCGGCGGTCGCGCGCCGGCGATTCCAGCACGTCGCCCTCGATGCGCTTGGCCTGCTCGCCGAACCATTCGAAGAAGGAGGCGGCGTAGCCGACTTCGCCTTTCGCTTCGGCCAGCGGCTTGCCCTGTTCGGCGGTCATGATGGCGGCCAGGTCGTCCGCGTTCTCGAGCATCAGGTCGTTCCACTTGCGCAGGATGAGCGCGCGTTCGCGCGCGGTCTTCTTGCGCCATGCCGGCCAGGCGGCATTCGCGGCCTCGATCGCGCGGCGGGTCTCCTGCGCGCCCATGTGGGGCACGGTCCCCAGCGATTCGCCGGTGGCCGGATTGGTCACCGTCACGGTCCGGCCCTCGCGGGCATCGCACCATTCGCCGTCGATATACGCCTGTTGGCGCAGCAGGGAAGGATCTTTCAGGTTCAGCATGGTTTCCTCATCAGGTAGGGCTGGTTCTTGTTCCTATCAGAAGACAAAGATACCACGCGCGGCAGGATCGGACAGGGTGGGGCCACAATCGTCGCCGCTTGCATTCTGTCGCAAACAAACAGGTTCGCAGATCGGAGTTTTTTAATGTCATGTCATCAATAACAACGACTTCGCGGTCGCCTTCGATAGCATGCAGCGCGGCATCATTGCCGGCGAACCGACCGGCGGCAGCACCGGCCAGCCGCTGATGTTCCGCCTGCCGGGCGGCGGCTTCGCGCGCGTCTGCACCAAGGCCGATACCTATCCGGACGGCCGCCGGTGGGTGGGCAAGGGCATCCAGCCGACCCTGCAGGTGGCGCCCACCGTGCTCGACCTGCAGAAGGGCAGGGATACGGTGCTGGAAGCAACCGTGGCGGCGCTGAAGAAGCAGATCTGAGCCGCCAGTCGTGTTGGCATGGTTTTCGAGTTGACGTTAAGCTTTTGCTACCGGTTTCTGAATGGGGGAACCTATCCCACTAGCAGATTTTCAGCGATGCGCAGGATGAGTCCGTGTGCTTGTTGATCTGGATTAACGGCCACTCGCACCCGGATCAGATTGCAGTATGATGGTCCGTGTGCGCCTCACTTCACAAAGGTAGAGAACATGCGCCCGATCGTAATCATCCCCGCTTGCACCCGCGACTTCGGAGAACATCCTTATTACGCGGCCCAGCACAAGTATGTCGACGCAGTCGTGATCGGCGCCGATTGCGCGCCCATGATCCTGCCGTCGCTGGGGGAGAGGCTCGACCTGGAAACCATGCTCGACCTGTGCGACGGCATCATGCTGACCGGCTCGGCATCGAACGTTCATCCCAGCTACTACTCCGAAGAAGTGCTCGACCCGACCCTGCCGCAGGATCCGGCGCGCGACCAGACCACGTTGCCGCTGATCCGTCAGGCGGTCAAGCGCGGCATTCCGATCATCGCAATCTGCCGCGGCTTCCAGGAAATGAACGTGGCGCTGGGCGGCAGCCTGCACCAGGCGGTGCAGACCGTATCGGGGCATTTCGACCATCGCGAGAATCCCGAACTGGGGATGGACGAACAGTATGGCGACGCGCACAAGATCCGCATCATCGAAGGCGGAATGCTGCATGGAATCCTGGGCAGGGACGAAATTCCCGTCAATTCCCTGCATGGCCAGGGCATACACGAGCTTGCGCCCGGCCTGACGGTCGAAGCGGTGGCGGAGGATGGCCTGGTCGAGGCGTTTTCCGTCTCCACTTCGCCGGGCTTCACCCTGGCCCTCCAATGGCACCCGGAATGGCGCATCGCCCACAATCCGCACTCGATGAAGATGTTCGGCGCCTTCGGCGATGCCTGCCGTGCCCGCTTTCAATCCAAAAAACGGAAGAACGTATGACCGCCTGTGAAAAATGGGCGGCCCGCTCCGTTCCATAGCGTTCCTGTTCAGACCAGACCGCGCGCCGCGGGCCGCGTTTGTGCGCCCGCGTTCATTCAAGGAACAGAGGAACCATCATGGCTATACGCGACAATTTTTCATACAACGACATGGACGAGTGGCTCAACGGTAAGCGAGTCACCGAAATCGAATGCCTGGTCCCCGACCTGACCGGCGTCGCCCGCGGCAAAATTTTGCCACGTGTAAAATTTACCGAAGACCGCGGCATGCGCCTGCCGGAGATCGTGCTGGGCATGACCGTCACCGGCAACTCGCCGGAGAACGACGATGCCTTCGACCGCGCGATCTCGACCACCGACCGCGACATGATCCTGAAGGCCGACCCCGGCACCATCACGATGGTGCCGTGGGCCGTCGACCCCACCGCCCAGGTCATCCACGACTGCTATTTCTCCGACGGCCGCCTGGTCGACTTCGCCCCGCGCAGCGTGCTGCGGCGCGTGCTGAAGCTGTACACGCAAAAGGGCTGGAAGCCGCTGGTGGCGCCCGAGCTCGAGTTCTACCTGACGGCCAAGAACATCGACCCGGACCTGCCGCTGGCCGCGCCGATCGGCCGCAGCGGACGCTCCGAGACCAGCCGCCAGGTCTACAGCATCGACGCCGTCAACGAATTCGACCCGCTGTTCGAGGACATCTACGACTACTGCGACATGATGGGCCTGGACGTCGACACGCTGATCCACGAGATCGGCGCCGGCCAGATGGAGATCAACTTCCAGCACGGCGAGCCGCTGGGCCTGGCCGACAAGGTCTTCTACTTCAAGCGCACCTTGCGCGAGGCCGCGCTCAAGCACGACATGTACGCCACTTTCATGGCCAAGCCGATGGCGGGCGAACCCGGTTCGGCGATGCACGTGCACCAGAGCGTGGTCGACGGCGAGACCGGCCACAACATCTTCAGCGACGAAAACGGCGCGCCGTCCGAGCTGTTCCGCTGGTACGTGGGCGGCCTGCAGAAGTACATGCCGTCGGCGATGGCGATCGTGGCGCCCTACGTGAACTCCTACCGCCGCATCGTGCGCCGCACCGCCGCGCCGATCAACCTGCAGTGGGGCGTCGACAACCGCACGGTCGGCATCCGCGTGCCGGTGTCGGGCTCGCAGGACCGCCGCGTCGAGAACCGCGTGATCGGCGCCGACGCCAACCCCTATCTGGCGCTGGCCGTGACCCTGGCCTGCGGCTACCTCGGCATCCAGGAGCAGATCGAGCCGACTCCGATGGTCGAGGGCAGCGCCTACAAGATGGAAGTCGAACTGCCGCAGGGACTGCCGGAGGCGCTCACCCTGCTGCGCCGCGAAGACCGCCTGCGCGACATCCTGGGCGAGCGCTTCATCGACGTCTATTCGGCGGTGAAGGAACTCGAGCACCAGGAGTTCATGACCGTCATCAGCCCGTGGGAACGGGAACACCTTCTGCTGCATGTATGAGAGAGAGCGTCCGATAACGATGGGAGTCGATCATGGCAAGCGACATTGTGACGGCCGACGTGCTCGCGCCGGTCCGGGAGGTGGACAGCCCGGGAACATTTGATACGCGCGCGCTGCAGGAGCTCGACAGCGCGCACTACCTGCATCCCTTCACCGACCACGGCGCGCTGTGCGAACGCGGCGCGCGCGTGATGGTGCGTGGCGACGGCATCTACCTGTGGGATTCGGACGGCCGCAAGGTCATCGACGGCATGTCCGGCCTGTGGTGCGTGAACATCGGCTACGGCCGCGCGAGCATGAGCGCCGCCGTGGCCAGGCAGATGGACACGCTGCCCTTCTATAACAGCTTCTTCAACACGACCAATGTGCCGGCGCTGATGCTGGCGGCGCGCCTGGTCGAGCAGGCGCGCAAGGTCGATGTGGGCATGCAGCACGTGTTCTTCACCGGCTCGGGCTCGGAAGCCAACGACACCATCGTGCGCATGGTGTGGCGCTACTGGCAGCTGATGGGGCAGCCGCAGCGCCAGGCCATCATCAGCCGCCGCAACGCCTATCACGGCAGCACCGTGGCCGGCGCCTCGCTGGGCGGCATGGATGCCATGCATGCGCAGGGCGCCCTGCCGATTCCCGGCATCCACCACATCGGACAGCCGAACTTTGCCGAGCATGGACGCGGCATGAGCGAAGCCGAATTCGGCCTGCGCGCGGCCGGCTGGCTGGAAGAGAAGATCCTCGAACTCGGGCCGGACACGGTGGCCGCCTTCATCGGCGAGCCGGTGCAGGGCGCGGGCGGCGTGATCATCCCGCCGCCGACCTACTGGCCCGAAATCCAGCGCATCTGCGACAAATACGGCGTGCTGCTGGTGTCCGACGAAGTGATCTGCGGCTTCGGCCGCCTGGGCACCTGGTTCGGCTGCCAGCTGATGGGCTTCCGGCCCGACCTGATCGCCTTCGCCAAGGGCGTGACCTCGGGCTATGTGCCGCTGGGCGGCGTGCTGGTGGGCGCCAGGGTCGCGCATGCCCTGGTCGAGAAGGGCGGCGACTTCAACCACGGCTTCACCTATTCCGGCCACCCCGTCGCCTGCGCGGCGGCGCTCGAGAACCTGCGCATCATGATCGATGAAGGCCTGGTCGAGCGCGTGGCACTGGAAACCGGGCCCCACCTGAAGGCCGCGTTCGGCACGCTGGCCTCGCACCCGCTGGTGGGGCAGGTCGAGAGCATCGGCATGGCGGCAGGCCTGAACCTGGTACGCCGCAAGGGCGCCACGCTGCACGACTGCGAAGCCTTCCCGCGCGAGCTGGCGGTGGGCATGGTGTGCCGCGGGCATATGTTCGACAACGGCGTGATCATGCGGGCGGTGGGAGACCGGATGATCGTGGCGCCGCCGCTGGTGATGACGACGGCGCAGATCGATGAGATGGTGGAGCGGATCAGGTTCTGTCTCGACCTGACCCTGGACGATCTGACGCGGCGGGGTTGGATGTAGGGTGGGCTCTCCGAGCCCACGCGGACGCCGGCGTCACGCGAACGTCACGCGTGGGCACGGGGTGCCCCACCCTACGTTATCAGACACTCAGGGCGGTCTTGTGCGGCTCATGCCGATTCTTCAAAACCTGCGGCGCCAGCGACCCCACGATCATGCCCGCGAACGCCGCGATCAGCCCGGCCAGCTGCCCCGGGAAATGCTCGCCCAGCGAGGAGATCTGCGGGAAGAACACGATCCACACCGCGATGCCGGCCGCGATCGACAGGATCGCGCCCTGGGTGGTGGCGCGCTTCCAGTACAGGCCCATCACCAGCGGCACGAAGGCGCCGACCAGGGTCACCTGGTAGGCCGAGGACACCAGTTCGTAGATCGAGGTGCCCTTCATCGCGATCGCGTAGGTCAGCACCAGCGCCGCGAACACGACGATGGTCACGCGCATGGCGAACAGCTGCTGGCGGTCGCTCATGCCCGGGCGCAGGTTCTTGAGGATGTTCTCGGTGAAGCTGGTCGACGGCGCCAGCAGGGTGGCCGAGGAGGTGCTCTTGATCGCGGAGAGCAGCGCGCCGAAGAACAGGATCTGCATGATCAGCGGCATCTTCGTCATCACGAAGGTCGGCAGCACGCGCTGGTAGTCGCTCTTGGCCAGCTCCATCGCATCGTTGCCCATCACGATCACGGCGCAGGCGACGATGAACATCGGGACGAAGGCGAACAGGATGTAGCTGGCGCCGCCGATCATGGCGCCGGCGCGCGCGGTCGGCGCGTTCTTGGCCGACATCACGCGCTGGAACACGTCCTGCTGCGGGATCGAGCCCAGCATCATCGTCACGGCCGCGCCGACGAAGAAGGCGATGTCGGTGAACTTCGCCTGCGGCAGGAAATTCCACAGGTCCTTCTGCTGGACCATGTGCAGCACGGCGCCGGTGCCGCCCGCCAGTTCGGACGAGAACACGGCGATGATGGACATGCCCACCACCAGCACGATCATCTGGATGAAGTCGGTGATCGCCACCGCCAGGAAGCCGCCGACCACCACATAGATCAGCACGGCCAGGGTGCCGACGATCATGCCGGCGGTCTCCGACATCGCGCCGCCGGTCAGCACGGAAAAGACCAGGCCCAGCGCCGTGATCTGCGCCGCCACCCAGCCCAGGTAGGACAGGATGATGGCGGCCGAGCAGAACACTTCGATGCCCTTGCCGTAGCGCGCGCGGTAATAGTCGCCGATGGTCAGCAGGTTAAGCTTGTACAGGCGGGCCGCGAAGAACAGGCCGACCAGGATCAGGCAGGTACCGGCGCCGAAGGGATCTTCGACCAATCCGTTCAGGCCGCCCTGCACGAACCGGGCAGGGATGCCCATCACGGTCTCGGCGCCGAACCAGGTGGCGAAGGTGGTGGTGATCACCATGATCAGCGGCAGGCTGCGGCCGGCCACGGCGAAGTCGGACGTGTTCTTGATCCTCGTGCCGGCCCACATGCCCAGGCCCAGGGTGCCCAGCAGGTAGAGCACGACAGACGTAATCAGAATGGTATTCATTAGGTGCTCCGGGCTGCGGGAAAGAGGAAATTCTGGCTGGAAAAATTCGCGATTATAGCGGCATAAATCGTCAATTGGATCGATTTTGTTTGCTAGTATCGGCCTGACAACAATCATGACTCCAGAGGGGACAAAATGACTACCGAATCCTGGCATGAACGTTCCGGAACGGTGCGGATCGACGGCCGCGCCGTCATCGATGGCAAGCGTATTGACGCAAACTCCGGCGCCCGTTTCGACTGTATCTCGCCGATCGACGGCCGCAAGCTCGGCGAGGTCGCGCGCTGCGGTCCAGACGACGCCGACGCCGCGGTCGCCAGTGCCCGCGCCGCCTTCGACGACGGGCGCTGGTCCGGCAAGTCTCCGGTCGAGCGCAAGCGCGTGCTGATCCGCTTTGCCGACCTGATGCTGGCCAACCGCGACGAGCTGGCCCTGCTGGAGACCCTCGACATGGGCAAGCCGATCCGCTACAGCCGCAGCGTCGACGTGCAGCTGGCCCAGAACTGCATCCGCTGGTACGGCGAGGCGATCGACAAGATCTACGACGAAGTGGCGCCCACCGCCCAGGACAGCCTGGCCCTGATTCAGCGCGAGCCGGTGGGCGTGGTGGCCGCCGTCATCCCCTGGAACTATCCGATGCTGATGGCCGCCTGGAAGATCGGGCCGGCGCTCGCCGCCGGCAACAGCCTGGTGCTGAAGCCCTCGGAAAAAGCGCCATTGACTTCATTGCGCCTGGCCGAGCTGGCACTGGAGGCCGGCGTGCCGGAAGGCGTGTTCAACGTCCTGCCGGGCTACGGCGACGAAGCAGGCAAGGCCCTCGGCCTGCACATGGACGTCGACTGCATCGCCTTCACGGGCTCGACCCGCGTCGGCAAGCAGATCCTGCAGATGGCGGGACAGTCGAACCTGAAGCGCGCCTGGACCGAGTTGGGCGGCAAATCGGCGAACATCGTCTGCGCCGACTGCCCCGACCTGGATGCCGCGGTATCTGGCGCGATCGGCTCGATCTATTTCAACCAGGGAGAGAGCTGCAACGCGCCGTCGCGCCTGTTCGTCGAAGAATCGATCCGCGAATCCTTCCTGGACAAGGCCCTGGCCCTGATGCCGAAGTATGCGCCGGGCGATCCGCTCGACCCGGACACCGTGATGGGCGCCATCGTCGACGGCATCCAGATGAAGACGGTGCTCGGCTATATCGAAGACGGCAAGGCGGCCGGCGCACGCCTGCTCGCGGGCGGGCGCGCCGCGCGTACGGAAACGGGCGGCCTGTATATCGAGCCGACCCTGTTCGATGGCGTCGATGCCTCGATGCGGATTGCGCGCGAGGAGATCTTCGGGCCGGTCTTGTCCGTGCTGTCGTTTACCGACCTGGACGAGGCGGTGCGGCAGGCGAACAGCACGCCCTACGGGCTGGCGGCGGCGGTGTGGACGGCGGACATGAGCAAGGCGATCCGCACCGCGCGCAGGCTGCGGGCCGGGACCGTGCATGTGAACCAGTATGACAATGACGACATCACCGTGCCCTTCGGCGGCTATAAACAGTCGGGGAATGGGCGCGACAAGTCCTTGCATGCGTTTGACAAGTACACGGAGTTGAAGACGACGTGGATACAGGTGTGAGGACCGGCAACGCAAGGATCGGCCCGCAGGCCTAGATCGCCATCTCCCGCAACACCTTCGAAGCCTCCCGGCTCGCCGTCAGCATCGTCCCATCCCGCATCTGGATGAGCAGCTGCGACTGCTCATCCGCGCGCATCGAATCGACGAAGTCCAGGTTCACCAGCGCCGAGCGGTGCACGCGGATGAAGCGGGCCGGATCGAGCTGGGCTTCGAGCTCGGAGATGCCGATGCGGACCAGGAAGGTCTGGCCGCGCGCGGCGATGGCCGTGTACTTCGAATCCGCTTTCAAATATTCGATCTCGTTCAGCGACAGCGGGAAGATGCGGCCGCGGTCGCGCACCAGGATGCGTTCCAGGCGGCCGGCGGGCCGGCCCTGCATCCGCTGCGTCGCCTGCTCGAGCGCCGCATCGACGATCTCGCGCGGCGGCATGGGCGCTTCCAGCAGGCGCGCCACCGCGGCGTCGAAGCGGGCGCGCGTAAAAGGCTTGAGCAGGTAGTCGACCGCGTTCAGCTCGAAGGCCGTCACCGCGTACTGGTCGTAGGCGGTGGTGAAGACGATGTCGGGCGTGCAGCTGAGGCGGCGCAGCACTTCCAGGCCGGTCAGCTCCGGCATCTGGATGTCCATGAAGACCACGTCCGGGCGAATGCGGTTGATCTGCTCGAGCGCGCTGGCGCCGTCGCCGGCTTCGCCCGCCAGGCGCAGGGCAGGGTGGGCGTAGATGGCGTCGCGCAGCACGTCGCGGGCCAGCGGCTCGTCCTCGGCGATGAAAACGGTTTTCGTGTTCACAGGGTTTCCTTCATTCAGGCGGATTCGAGCGGGATCGACATCGTCACCACGAAGCCGGCGCCGGGCGCGGTGGCGATCGAGAGAATGCCCCTGGCGCCGTACTCGAGCTGCAGGCGGCGTTCGACGGTGCGGATGCCGAGGCCGTTCGACTGCTTCACGATGGCGGGGTCGGCGCCGGGGCCGTCGTCGCCGACCGTCATGGTCAAGGCGCCGGCCTCGTCGTCGACCCGGGTGCGGATGCGCAACAGGCCTGGGCGGCTGTGCGGATTGAAGGCATGCTTGATGCTGTTCTCGACCAGCGGCTGCAGCGACAGCGCCGGCAGCGCGATGCGGGCGGCTTCCTCGTCGAGTTCCCACTCGATCTTCAGGCGCGAACCCAGGCGCAGGCTTTCCAGCTCGAGGTAGTCGCGTACGAAGCGCAGCTCGTCTTCCAGGGTGACGCGGTCGCTGCCGCTTTTTTCGGTGTCGAGCACGTAGCGCAGCATGTCCGAGAACTGGAACAGCGCGGTCTCGGCAGCCTCGGGATTGCGGCGTGTCAGCGCGATGATCGAGTGCAGGGTGTTGAACAGGAAGTGCGGGTTCAGCTTGTTGCGCAGGGCGTTCAGCTCGGAGGCGACCAGCAGGGTCTGGGCCTGCTGGATGGCGATGGCCTGGCGCTGGCCCGCATGGCTCATGCGCACAGCGTGGAACATCGCAGCGATGACGACATAGGTCATCATGCTGTACAACACCGGCCACACATACCAGGACAGCGGTTGCGGAGACCTGACCACCATCGACAACAGACCATAGAAGCCGACCGCATAGACAGCCGCGCCGGCGCCGTGGATGAGGAACTCGACGGGCAATGGCAGCCGCCTGCGCTCCAGCCAGCCGCTCAGCGGCCACAGCAGAGCGAGCACGAAGGCTTGTGGCGTGCTCCAGAGCAGCTCAGTGCCTGCCCTGTGCCAGTCGAAATATCCGTGAGTCAGGTTCTCGAACTGTCCGGCCGCCGTCAGGACGCACAGGTAATCGATCCAAGCGATGGCGTAGATGCGCCACATGCGGGCCGTCGACATCTGATGAGTTTTTGATAATTCCATGTCGAAAGTATGCCGCAGAATACGCGCCATGGAACGGGCAGTGACGCCAACTGCGGGATCCGGGCAACGAATTGCGGCATCGGGACGCGGGTCGAGCCGCGCGCGGCGGCCTGGAGGCCGGTGCTATATTGATCCGCAGCGGGGCAAGCGAGGAGTGCGATGGCCGAAGCAATCAGCGGTGACATGCGGGATTTTCTGCGAGAACACAATATCCACGAGGTCGAGTGCGTGATCGCGGACATGACCGGCATCGCCCGCGGCAAGATCCTCCCGAAAGACCTGTTCCTCACCGGCGAGCACATGCGGCTGCCGAAGAGCGTGCTGCTGAATACCGTCCACGGCGAGCAGCCGAACAACACGCCCTATGTCGGATCGATCGACCCCGACATGATCTGCGTGCCGGACCCGGCCACGATCCGCGTCGTGCCCTGGGCCACCGAGCGGGTCGCCTGCGTGATCCACGATTGCCAGGATTTCGACGGCAGCCCGGTCGAGCTGGCGCCGCGCGCCGTGCTGCGGCGGGTGCTGGACAAGTACCGCGAGCGCGGCTGGCGGCCGGTGGTGGCGCCCGAGATGGAGTTCTACCTGGTCGCGCGCAACACCAACCCGCACGAACCCTTGAGCCCGCCGACCGGCCGCAGCGGCTTTACTGAGCAGGGCCGGCAATCCTATTCGATCGACGCGGTCAACGATTTCGATCCCTTCTTTCTCGAGCTGTCGGCCTTCTGCAAGCAGCACGAGCTGGGCGTCGAGACCCTGATCCACGAAGCCGGCGCCGGCCAGATGGAAATCAACTTCACCCACGGCGACGCGCTCGAGCTGGCCGACCGCGTCTTCCTGTTCAAGCGCGCGGTGCGCGAGACGGCGCTGCGGCACGGCATCTTCGCCACCTTCATGGCCAAGCCGATGGAGACCGAGCCGGGCAGTGCGATGCACGTCCACCAGAGCATCGTCGACGGCAGCGGCCGCAATATCTTCTCGGACGAGGATGGCGGCGAAAGCACGCTGTTCCGTCAATATATCGGTGGGCTTGAAAAATACCTGCCTCCAGCGACCTTATTATTCGCGCCCCATGTAAATTCCTACCGCCGCCTGTCGCGCTTCCAGTCGGCGCCGATGAACGTGCACTGGGGCTACGACAATCGTACCTGCGGCATCCGCGTGCCGAACGCCGGCCCGGCCAACCGCCGGGTCGAGAATCGCGTGCCGGGCGTGGACGTGAATCCCTATCTGGCGATGGCGGCGACCCTGGCCTGCGGCTGGCTGGGCATGACGGAAGGCCTGCAGCCGGCCGCGCCGACGCCCGACAGTGCGGAGCACATCCACGGCGAACTGCCGCGCAACCTGGAGGACGCGATCCAGCAGCTGCGCGGCTGCGCGGCGCTGGCGGCGATGCTGGGGCCCTTGTTCGTGCAGGCGTTTTGCGAGGTGAAGGAGCTGGAGTTCGCGACGTTTTCGCGGGTGATCAGTTCCTGGGAGCGGGAGCACCTGATGCTGCTCGTTTGACGTGGGCTCGGAGAGCCACCCTACTCTTGCTCGCGTAGGGTGGGCACCCCGTGCCCACGCGTCAAACGCAGGGCAGCGTGACGGTCAAGCGCGTACGCCCATCCCCCGTATCCATCGAAGCCCCACCGCCCTGCACCTCGGCCATCAGCCGGATCGAATACGTCCCCAGCCCGCTGCCGCCTTCCTTGTCCGCCGTCGCGTACTTCTCGAAGAAGCGTCCGCGCATGGCCGGCGGTACTTCGCCCTCGTTGTCGATCACCACGTGCAGCTTGCCGTCGCCCGGCGAGACGTCGATCCTGATCGTGCCGCCCTCCGGCGAGGCTTCGGCGGCGTTCTTGAAGGCGTTCGAGAACATCGAATAGCACAGCAGCGGCTCGCCCAGGCAAAGCGTTTCGCCGGGGGCGTCGAAGCGGATCTCGATGGCGCCGGGCGCGAAGGCGAGGCGGGTCTGCCGGGCCACGCGCTCGAGCAGGGCGCCCAGGTCGAAGGCCTGCAGCGCCGGCTGGTACTCGCCCTTTTCCATGCGGTAGATGTCGAGCGTGCGGTTGATCATTTCGAGGGCGTTGCTGGCCGCCATCTCGATCATGCGCGCCTGCTCGCGCTGGCTCTCGGTGAGGCAGCCAGCCTGCAGGGCCTGGCTGCCGTGCAGGGCCACCGCCAGCGGGCTTTTCAGGTCGTGGCGGGTCATGCGTTCGACGTCTTCGCGCAGGTGGGCGTTCTCCACCAGCAGCTCGTTCTGGCGCTTCAGGTCGGCGGTGGCCGCGGCCAGGGTCAGGTGGGTCGCGATGCGCGCCTTCAGGATGGTCGGGTCGGCCGGCTTCGACACATAGTCGACCGCACCCAGGCGCAGGCCGCCCACCACGTCGTCGACGGCGTCCTTCGCGGACAGGAAGATGATCGGGATGCCGGCCGTCTTCGGATTCGCCTTCAGCTGGCGGCAGGTCTCGAAGCCGTCCATCACCGGCATCATGATGTCCAGCAGGATCAGGTCGATCTGGAAGCTGTCGGCGATCTCGATCGCCTTGCGGCCGCTGATCGCCACCTTGATCGCGTACTCGTCCTTCAGGGCGCCCGCCAGGATCTCGATATTCGTCGGGACGTCGTCGACGATCAGCACCGTGCTTTTCTTGATGCGCTCGGCCAGCGGCTGTTGCAGGCCGATCACGCCGGCGGCGCCGGCCGGTGCCGGCAAGGGCGCCGGCGCAGGGGAAGCGGCAGGCGCGGCAGCGGCCGGACGCGCGAACGGCGAGGCCGGCGCCTCCTGCGGCGCGCCGATCATCGCCATGAACTTGCCGGCGAAGCTGTGCACCGTGAACGGCTTGATCATGTAGGCGCTGACGCCGGCCTGCAGTGCGCTGCGCACCGAGGCCGGGTTCGACTCGGCGGTCAGCATCATGAACGGCGTCCTGGCGTAGCGCGCGTCCTTGCGCATCCAGCCCAGCAGCTCGATGCCGCTCATGATGGGCATGCTCCAGTCGCCGATCACGACGTCGATGTGCTGCTTGCGCATCAGGTCCTGCGCCGTCTTGCCGTTTTCGGCCTGGAAGATGTTGACGAAGCCGAGTTCGGTCAGCACCTGGCGGACCGCGGTGCGGATCAGCAGATAGTCGTCGACGATGAGGATGGCGGCGGACTTGTCCATGATTTTCATGTGCTTTTCTATCGGCCGAGTGTAACAACGAATAGTCATCCAACCAACTGTCAGGCCACAGTTTATTGTCAATATGCATATTAAATATGCTTGTTATTGCATTATTGGTGCATGAATTTGCACGTTTTTGCGTAAACCTGTACATTGCGGCGATCAAACAGGAGACGCAATGCAGTTAGCGGAAGAACGTCGGCAACAGATCGTCGACATGGTGGACCAACAGGGGAAGGTGCTCGCGGCCGAGCTGGCGCTGCGCTTCCAGACCTCCGAAGACACGATCCGGCGCGACCTGCGCGATCTCGACGCCGCCGGCCTGCTGCGCCGCGTGCATGGCGGCGCGATGCGGCGCACCCGGGCCGAGCCCAGCTTCGGCCAGCGCAGCGACGATGCCGGCGACCGCAAGGCCATGCTGGCCCAGGCGCTGCTCGATGCCGTGCGCCCCGGCGACACCATCCTGGTCGATGCCGGCACCACCAACCTGGCCTTCGCCCGCCTGCTCGAAGACGGGCGCGCCGCCACCGTCATCACCAACAGCCCGCAGATCGCGCTGGCGCTGGGAGAACTGCGCAAGACCAGGGTCATCCTGCTGGGCGGCGTCTACGCGGGTCATGCCGGCGCCGTGCTGGGCGCCCGGACCGTGGACGAGATCCGCGCGCTGCGCGTGAACCTGGCCGTGGTCGGCGTCTGCAGCGTCGAGGCCGACCGCGGATTGGGCGCCAGCGATGCCGAGGAGGCCCAGGTCAAGCAGGCCATGCTGGCCGCGGCCAGCCGCCGCGTGGTCGCCGTCCTCAACGAAAGGCTGGAGGCGCCGGCGCCCTTCCTGATCGCGCCGCTGACCGATGTCGACCAGCTGGTGCTGGAAGCCGACTGTCCGCCCGACGTGCTCGAGCGCCTGCGCCAGCTCGACCCCACCCCCGACATCAAACTCGCAGCGAAAGTCAAAGCATGAAACCGGCAGAGAACCTCCAACCCGCCAGCCTCGCCACCGTGAATGCTGCACGCTGGGCCATCTCCATCATCTTCCTGTTGAACGGCACCGGGATCGGCCTGTGGGCGGCCCACGTGCCGCTGGTCCAGGCGCGTGCCGGCATCGATACCGGCACCCTGGGCTTCCTGCTGCTGACCATCGCCGGCGGCGCGATCGCGGCGATGCCGGTGTCCGGCTGGATGTCGGCGCGCTGGAGCACCCGCGCCGTCACCCTCGCGAGCGGCGGACTGTTCGCCGTCACCGGCGTGCTGCTGATGAATGCGGACGGCCTGCTGCCGCTGTTCCTGGCGGCCTTCGCCTTCGGCGCCAGCAACGGTGTGCTGGACGTGTCGATGAACGCCAATGCCAGCGAGGTGGAAAGCGCGCGCGGCATGCCGACCATGTCGTCCTTCCACGGCTTCTTCAGCCTGGGCGGGCTGCTGGGTGCGGCCCTGGGCGGCATGCTGATCGGCGCCGGCCTGGGCGACGGCCGCGGCGCGCTGATGGCGGGGATCGCGATCGCCGTCATCGTCGCGCTGTGCGGCCCCTACGTGCTGCGGGTGGCGCCCTCGAAGCACGAGAGCCACTTCGCGCTGCCGCGCGGTCCTGCGCTCTTCCTCGGCCTGCTCGGCATGCTGTGCTTCGCGGTCGAAGGCGCGCTGGTCGACTGGAGCGCGCTGCTGCTGACCGAGCGCACCCGCGCCGAGCCGGCATCGGCGGCGCTCGGCTATTCCGCCTTCTCGATCGCGATGGCGGCCTGCCGCTTCGCGGGCGACCGCCTGGTGCTGCGCTTCGGCGCGATGCGGGTGATGGTGATCGGTGGCCTCGGCATGTTCGCCGGCCTGATGCTGGCCGTGCTCAGCACCCGCTTCGTGCTGTCGGCCTGCGGCTTCGCGCTGATCGGCCTGTCGGCGGCGAACGTGGTGCCGCTGATCTTCGCGGCCGCCGCGCGCATTCCGGGCATGTCGGCCGGCGGCGGACTGGCGACGGTGGCGACCCTGGGCTATGCGGGCCTGCTGCTGGCGCCGCCGCTGATCGGGTCGGTGGCGGCGCATACGAATATCGCGGTGGCGCTGGGTATTCTGTCGGTGTCGGGCATTGTCATCGCGGCCAACGCCCGCGTCGTGAAGCGGTAACGCATGGCATGCGATGACGGCAGGGTGGGCTCACCGAGCCCACGCAAGCTTAGCGGTATTCGCGCAGCACCGTGTAGCCGCTGCCATCCCCGGTCTTCGACTCGACCATCGTGTAATGGTCGATCTGCCAGTCGATGAGCGGTCCATCCTGCGGAATCCCGGCGCCATTGGCCCGCCGCGCCATGGTCACGTGCGGCCGATAGGTGCGCGCCTCCGGCTCCAGCCCCAGGCCGGGCAGGGCGCCCGAGAGCGCGGCGTGCAGGTCCAGCAGCGCCTGCGGCACCGAAGACGGCGCCAGCACCGCAACCCCGTTATGCCACAGCTCCGCCACGTCCAGATTCAAACGGAACGGCGACATGGGAACGGCCAGGCCATCGAGCAGTGCAGGCAGGGACTCGCCCGGCTGGTTGCCGAGGAAGTGCAGGGTCAGGTGCAGTTTATCCGTGTGGACCGGTGAGGCGCCGCGCGGCCAGTCCCACCGCTCGCGCCATTCGCGCAGCTGCTCGCGCACGGCCGGATCCGGCCACAAGGCCAGGAAAAGTCGGGTGGTAGAAGGCTTGTCCATGCCACCCTCCGCCGGTCAGAAGCAGTGTTCCGGTGCCGGGAAGCTGCCGTCCTTCACCGCCGCCACATAGGCTTCCACCGCGGCGTCGATGCTGGTCTGGCCATCCATGAAGTTCTTCACGAAGCGCGCCTTGCGGCCCGGGAAGACGCCCAGCAGGTCGTGCATCACCAGCACCTGGCCGGAGCAGTCGGGGCCGGCGCCGATGCCGATGGTCGGCACGTGCAGCAGCGCCGTCACTTCCTTGCCCAGCGCCGCCGGCACCGCTTCCAGCAGCACCATGGCCGCGCCGGCATCTTGCAGGGCTTGCGCGTCGCGCTTGAGCTGGTCGGCGCCGGCATCGGTCTTGCCCTGCACCTTGTAGCCGCCCAGCTGGTGCACGAATTGCGGGGTCAGGCCGATGTGGGCGCAGACCGGAATACCGCGCTCGGTCAGGAAGCGCACGGTGTCGGCCAGCCAGGCGCCGCCCTCGATCTTGATCATCTGGGCGCCGGCGCGCATCAGGGTGGCGCAGCTGTCGTAAGCCTGCTGGTGGGTACCGTAGCTGCCGAAGGGCAGGTCGGCCAGCACGAAGGCGTGCTTGCGGCCGCGCACCACCGAGGCGGTGTGGTAGGCAACGTCGGCCACCGTCACCGGCAGGGTCGAGTCGTAGCCGGCGCAGACCATGCCCAGCGAATCGCCGATCAGCAGCATGTCGACGCCGCAGCGGTCCATCAGTGAAGCAAAGCTGGCGTCGTAGCAGGTCAGCATGGCGATTTTCTGGCCGGCCGCGCGCATCGCCAGCAGCGAAGGCAGGGTGACCGCTTTGCGGGCCGGTTGCGCCGGGGCCGGGCTCTCGCCGCCCGAACCTGCGCCTGCCATCTCCTTGCCCTGCAAATATCCGCTCATCGTTTTTCCTTTACTCATCGTGAAAAAGCCGCCGGACGTGTTTCGCCGACGGCGTAGTGTAATGCCAAGACAGGTTTCCTGCCGGGGGCGCCGCAACTGGCGACAGGCAATTTTATTAGCTTGTTAGAATCGGGAACAGTTTGTAATTGAAAACAAGATGACCACCACGATCCTAATTATCTTTCTTATCGTTTATCTCGGCATGATTCTCGGCGGGCTGCCATTCCTGCGGCTCGACCGGACCGGGGTCGCCCTGCTCGGGGCCATCGCACTGATCAGCATCGATGCCCTGAGCCTCGAGGACGCGGTGGCGGCGATTCACCTGCCGACGATGGCCCTGCTGTTTGCCTTCATGGTCGTGTCCGCCCAAATGCGTCTCGGGGGATTCTACGACTGGATCACCCGCAAGCTGGCCGGCTTGTCGCTGGGGCCGCCGGGCCTGCTGGCGGTGCTGGTCGTGATCGCGGCCGCACTGTCGGCCGTATTCAGCAACGATATCGTCTGCCTGGCGGTTGCCCCGGTACTGATCGATGCCTGCAGGCGGCGCGGCCTGGCCCCAATACCCTTCCTGCTGGCACTTGCCTGTGCCTCCAATATCGGCTCGGCGGCGACCCTGATCGGCAATCCGCAGAACATGCTGATCGGCCAGACCTTGCGGCTGTCCTTCGACGGCTACTTCCTGGAAGCGATCCTTCCGGTCGCGTTGGGGCTGCTTGCGAGCTGGGGCCTGGTCGTGTGGCAGACCGGCGGACGCTGGCAGGAGGCCGGCGATACCGCGGCACCTGCGGCGCCGGCTGCCGAACCGCACGGCGTGGAAGTGCCCTTCGATGCCTGGCAGACGGCAAAGGGTCTGATCGTCGCCGGCGTGCTGCTGGTGGCGTTCCTGGTCGCACCGTGGCCCAGGGAACATATGGCGCTCATCGGCGCCGGCATCCTCCTCATGAGCCGCCAGTTGCGTTCCCAGAACATGCTGGGCCTGGTCGACTGGGAACTGCTGGTTTTATTCATGAGCCTGTTCGTGGTCAACCATGCATTCCAGCGCACGGGCATCGCCGCGGACCTCGTCGCCCGCCTTGGCGAGCACGGGGTGCAGCTGGATCATCCGGCCCCCTTGTTCTTTGCGACTTTCCTGCTTTCCAACCTGGTGTCCAACGTTCCCGCCGTGATGCTGCTGATCCCCGTGGTCCACCACGAGATCGGCGGTGCGCTGCTGGCGCTGGTGAGCACCTTGTCCGGCAATTTGCTGATTGTCGGCAGCATTGCGAACATCATCGTGGTGGACGCCGCGGCCAGGCGCGGCATCGCCATCGACTGGAAACGCCATGCGCGCGTCGGCATACCGGTCACCCTGGCGAGCCTGGGCGTCGCCGGCGTCTACCTGGCGCTGCGCTTTTAAGCTGCGCCGTCCCGCCGACATTGACTTTGCCCGACGGCCTGCTACAACGGATAGGACGAGGACGTCGACGAGGGAGAGATCATGGCCGGGATTGTGCGCATCGATGACACCGTCATCGATACGGAAGACTTCGTCCGGACACTCAAGCTGACCGGGCAGTTCGAAGGACTCGTCGAGCAGATGGTGCGCGACAAGCTGACCGTGCTGGCGGCGAAAAAGCAGGGCGTGCAATTGGCCCCGGAAGCGATCCAGGAGCGCGCCGACCAGTTCCGGCGCATCCAGGGCCTGCACCGGGCGGCCGACATGAACCACTACCTCGACGTGCTGGGCATCAGCCTGGACGAGTTCGAGGATTTCATCGTCGACAGCCTGACCCAGGAAAAGATGATGGAACAGGTGTGCAGCCCGCAAGCCATCGAGCACTACTTCAAGCTTAACTCGCCGAAGTTCGACAGCGTCGAGATCAGCCATATCGTGCTCGACTCCGAAGGCAAGGCCAAGGAAATGATGTCGGCGCTGGCCGACGATCCGGACAGCTTTGCCGAGATGGTGGCCGAGCATTCGGTCGGGGAGACGCGCGAGAATGGCGGGGTGATCGGCCGGGTATTGCGCGGCTCCCTGCGGCCCGACATCGAGGCGCGCGTGTTCAATGCCGCGGCCGGCGACCTGCTGGGTCCTTTCCCCTCGGCCGACCGGACGCTGTTCGAAATCTACGCGGTCAATGCCAGGCATCCCGCGGCGCTGGACGAGGACACCACCGTGGAGGTACGCCGCCTGCTGCGCGAGGAATGGCTGGCGGCGCGGGCGCAGGAACACATCATCGAGGCCTGTCCCGCGCGTTGAGCCGGCGGTGGCCGCAACATGAGGGACAGGTTCGCGGGACACCGACATGGACTCAGTTGCGAAACAAGAGCAATCCCCCGCCGAATTCCTGGCCACCGTCGAGATCCTGTCCGTCTTCACGGCCGAGGAGCTGGAAACGCTCGCGGCCGCGATCGAAACGCGTGCCTACGCCTTCGGCGATACCATCTGCAGCGCGGGCGACGCCGCCGAAGGGCTGGTCGTCATCCGTTCCGGCTCGGTGCGCGTGTTCAGCGAGGAGCACGGCAAGGAAACCAGCATGGGCGTGCGCAAGGCGGGAGAGGTGTTCGCCGAGATCGCCATGCTGCGCAGCTATCGCCACGAACTGTCGGCGCGCGCCGCGCTGAAGACGGAGCTGTGGTTCATCCCGCGCACGGCGATCGAACCGGTGGTTGCCCGTAATCCGGCCGCCCTGGACTTCATCAACAATTATGTGGCGGTCAGCTCGGCGGGCGGCCTGGTCGCGCGCCTGTTCGATTTGCGCGGCAAGGTCAGCAAGCCGGAGCTGGACGAGTTCGTGCGCAGCGTCGGCGTCAAGCGCGTCAGCGCCGGCAAGGAGATCCTGAAGCAGGGCTCGCGCGACGACCGCCGGCTGTACGTCGTACGCCAGGGCGAAGTGCGGGTCGTGGTCCACGACAGCAGCGACGAGTTCGTGCTGGCCACGCTGGGGCCGGGCGAGATCTTCGGCGAGCGCGCCTCCCTGATGCGCCAGGAACAGGCCGCCACGGTACTGGCCTCGACCGACACCACCGTGCTGGTCATTCCGGAGAAGTCCGCGCATTTCATCCTGGAGCGCAATGCGAAATTCCGCGAGGTAATCGAGGAACGTATCCGCTTTCTCGAACGCGAACTGCACCGCCAGAAGAAACTGGCGGAGCGGCGCAAGCGGCCCGTCGTGCTCGACCTGGTATCCAAACCTGAGGCCGGCGAAAAAGTCATCAAGCGCTTCGCCTGGGTCGAGCAGGCGGAGGAAATGGATTGCGGCGCCGCCTGCCTTGCGATGCTGTGCCGCCACTACGGCATCAACATGACGCTCGGGAAACTGCGTGAACTGGCCAACGTGACCGCGCAAGGCGCCACCCTGGACAGCCTGGCGCGCGCCGGCGAGGCGCTCGGCTTCGGCACCCGCGGCGTGCAATGCACCTTCGATGCGCTGCAGGGCTTCGAGCTGCCCTTCATCGTGCATTGGGAGGGGTATCACTACGTGGTCGTCTACGGGGTCTCGCCGAGCCAGGTCTGGGTCGCCGATCCGGCCGTCGGCTTCAAGAAGATGAGCGTGGAAGAGTTCGAGCGGGGCTGGAGCGGCACCTGCCTGGTGTTCACGCCAGGCGAGCAGCTGGTGCAGGCGACGGCAACCCGTTCGCCGTGGCTGCGTTTCGTCGGCTACCTGCGGCCCTACAGGAAAATCCTGCTGCACCTGTTCCTGGCCACCTTCGTGATCCAGATGCTGGGGATCGTCCCGCCCCTGATCATCCAGAACATCCTCGACGGCGTGCTGGTGCACCAGAACGTCGGCCTGCTGCACCTGCTGATCCTGGGCCTCGTCATCTCCACCGTGTTCACCCAGGTCATGTCGACCTTGCGCGCCTACCTGTCCAACTACATGGTGCGCAACCTCGATTTCTCGATGATGGCGCAGTTCTTCAAGCACACGATGTCCTTGCCGTATTCCTTCTTTGCCAAGCGCAAGACGGGCGACATCCTCGCGCGCTTCTCGGAAAACCAGACGATCCGCGCTTTCCTCACCGAGTCGACCGTGACGACCCTGCTGAACCTGCTGATGGTCTTCATGTACTTCACCATCCTGTTCTTCTACAACGTCAAGCTGACCCTGCTGCTGATCGGCTTCGTCATCCCGATCGTGGCGCTGACCGTGCTCGCCACGCCCCGCATCAAGGAGTACGCGCGGGAGGTGTTTGCCGCATCGACCGACGCCCAGTCCTTCCTGATGGAGGCGCTGGGCGGCATCGAAACCATCAAGGGCATGGGCAGCGAACGTCCGGTGCGCCTGAAATGGGAAAAGAAATACGTGAAGGCGCTCGAGACGCAATACCGTTCCCAATCGTTCAGCATCCTGGTCGGGCTGGCCAGCCAGGTATTGAATTCGGCCACCACGATCGTGATCCTGTGGGCCGGCGCGAGCCTGGTGCTGGCGCGCGAGCTGACCATCGGCCAGCTGATGGCCTTCAATGCCCTGATGGGCAGCGTGCTGGGGCCGTTGATGGGATTGGTGGGCCTGTGGAGCCGGATGGGTGACGCCACGGTCGCGATGGAGCGCCTCGGCGATGTGCTCGACATCGAGCCGGAGCAGAAGCCCGCCGACGTCGCGGCGCGCGTGGTGCTGCCCGACCTGCGGGGCGAGCTCAAGCTGGAACACATGTATTTCCGCTACGGCGGCGATGACACGCCTTATGTGCTGGAGGACATCGACATCGACATCAAGCCGGGCCAGCTGGTGGCGATCGTCGGCCGCAGCGGTTCCGGCAAGACCACGCTGGCGAAGCTGCTGGTGGGTTTCTATCCGCCCAGCGAGGGCAAGATCTTCGTCGACGGCTATGAGATGAACGTCATCGACCGCGGCTATTACCGGGCCCAGGTCGGCTATGTCATGCAGAGCAACCTGCTGTTTTCCGGCACCATCGCCGAAAACATCGCCAGCGGCGACGACAGTCCGGACCGCCGCCGCGTCGAGGAAGTGGCGAAGATGGCCGATGCCCATGCCTTCATCAGCAAGCTGCCGCTCGGCTACGAGCAGGTGGTGGGCGAGCGCGGCGTCGGCCTGTCGGGCGGGCAGGTGCAGCGCCTCTGCATCGCGCGCGCGCTCTACCACGACCCGCGCCTGCTGGTATTCGATGAGGCGACCTCGGCCCTCGATACCCAGTCGGAAAGCAATATCATGGCGAATATGGAAGCCATCCTGGCGGGCCGTACCGCGGTCATCATCGCGCACCGGCTCAGCACGATCATACGGGCCGACAAGATCGTCGTGCTCTACGAAGGCAAGATCGTCGAACAGGGACGCCATGAGGAATTGCTGGCGCGGCGCGGCATGTACTACGAGCTGGTGCAGAAACAGCTGGGCGCGGAGATGTCATGAAACTGTTCAATCCCGGCGGCGAGCGCGGATCGGCGATGTCGTATGCGGCCTTGCTGGAAAAGATCGAGATCATGCGCTCCACCCTGCGCTGGGCCACCCGGCTCGAACGTTCGGACGTCGACAAGCTGCTGCGCCAGGCGAATGCGCTGCGCGACGACGTCATGCAGCTGTCGCACAAGGAGCGTTTCGTCCAGGCCGTCAGCGCCGACATGGAACGCCGGACCGCGGAAGAACCGGTCGCCGAACCGCCGACCGGCGAGCGGCGCCGTGCCTTGCTGGCGCGCAGCTTCGTGTTCGAAGGCACTTTCGGCGACAATCCCAAGCTGCTGGACGCACTGGAGATCGCCGAGAAGGCGGCGCCCACCGACCTTCCCGTGCTGGTCGACGGCGAAAGCGGTACCGGCAAGGAGCTGATGGCCAAGGTGATCCACGCCAACGGCACACGGGCCGACAAACCCTATATCTCGGTCAACTGCGGTGCGATTCCCGACAGCCTGCTCGAATCGGAACTGTTCGGCCACAAGAAGGGGGCGTTCACGGGCGCCGCCAACGACCGCAAGGGCAAGTTCGAGAGTGCGCACAAGGGCACCATCTTCCTCGACGAGATCGGCGAGCTTCCCTTGCCCGGCCAGGTGAAGCTGTTGCGCGTGCTGCAGTCGCACGAGATCCAGCGGGTCGGTTCCGACGAGACGATTGCCGTCGACGCGCGCATCGTGGCGGCGACCAACAAGAACCTGCGCAAGCTGATCGAGCAGGGCACGTTCCGCGAAGACCTGTTCTATCGTCTCAGCGTGATCCACGTGACCTTGCCGCCGCTGCGCGAGCGCAAGGATGAGATCCCGCTGCTGCTGGCTTATTACGGCGACGAGGCAGCGGAAGCCCTGAAGCGGCGGCCGGTGGCGCTGACGGCGCGCCTGCGCGACTTCCTGCTGCGCTACGGCTACCCGGGGAATATCCGCGAACTGCGCAACATCATGTACCGTCTCGCCTGCCTGGCCGGCGACACGGCCGACCTGGCGCACCTGCCGGAAGACATACGGCCTGCGGCGGCCGGCACGGCTGCGGCACCAGGCGCCGGGGCGACGGCGGACGCGCTCGCGGCCCGCCCGGGTTCGTCGCTGGCGGAAGCCAAGCGGGCCGCCAGCGACGAGGCCGAGCGCCACTACCTGGAGCGGGGCTTGCAGGAAGTCGGCGGGACGGTAGCCGAGCTGGCACGGCGCTGGGACATGAACCGCTCCCACCTGCAGATCTTGTTGAAGAAACACGGCCTGCACTCGAAGGATTTTCGCAAGACCCATTGAGCGCACCGGGTGCGCCGGTACTACAGTGCGGGGTTCATCAGGGTCTTGTCGCCGGACATGTCCGAAGCACGTGCGACGATCACCGTCACGTTGTCGCGCCCGCCATTTGCCAGCGCCAGCCCGACCAGGGTCTGCACGGCGTGGGCGCAATCGCCGCACGCGAGTGCCTCCCGGATCGCCTGCTCCGGCACAGGGTTGCTGAGGCCGTCGCTGCACAGCAGGAAGATGTCGCCGTCGTGCGTCGCCAGGGTCGTCACGTCGAGTTCCAGCACATCGCTGGCGCCTACCGCACGGGTGATCATGTTGGCGCCGACCGCCGCCGCCGCCGCATCCTCGCCGCGCGCACGCAGCGCCGCCGCCTGGCTGTGATCGCACGTGAGCTGCTGCAGGCGCCCCTGGCGGTACAGGTAGATGCGGCTGTCTCCCGCCCACAGGCAGGCGGCTTCCGTTCCGCAGGCGAGCAGGACGACGGCGGTGCTTCCGATGACCGGCACCTGCCGCACGCGCGCTTCGGCACGCAGGGCCGCATTGACTTGGCCGAGCCGCTCGCGCGTGGCGTCGATGCACTGCGCCATGTCGGCGGGAAGCGGCAGGTTCTCGAGCGTGTCGACGACTGTCCGGCTCGCCACATCGCCGAAGGCATGCCCACCCATGCCGTCGGCGACAGCCCACAAGCCGCGCTGCGGCTGGTCCAGGTAGGCATCCTCATTGCGGCTGCGCACGCGGCCCACGTCGGTGTGCGCGGCCGAAGTCCAGTGGAAGGTCGTGTTGCAGCTCATGTGCGGCTCGGATCCGGGTCAGGTCCGGCTCAGGGGCGATGCAGTGCCTTGTTCAGGCTGCTTTCGTCCACGCTCAGGTTCAGGTTGGCGTTCGCGCCAGTGTTGTTGACCGAGACCGTCTGGTACTGGTTGATCATCTGGTCGGCAAAATTATTGATCTGGTAGAAGTTGATCACCGGGAATTGGCTTGGGCCCGCCTCGAGATAAGGCTGGATCCAGCCAAAGACCCAGGGCGCGCCATCGCCGCCATGGATCACCGACATTGCCTTGCGGTCCAGCGCCATGTTGGCGGGAAGATCTTTGACGGTAATGGTAGCCATGATGCCTCTCCGTACTGGAAGAAGGGAGACCGGAGGCCGGTCTCCCCAGTGTAGTCCAAATTTATCGGTTTTCCGACTGCCGTGCATGCCCTCAGCGGCGGACGATGGTATTGCCGCCGCGTTGGCTGGTGTCGTTGCCGGCGTGGATACCGTCGACGAAAGCCGCGCCGTTGGCCGTGGCGGTCAGCACGTTCTGTTGCTGGCCCAGGTTCTGGACTGCGGAGATCGACGAGTCGTCGCTGCCGCCATAGCTCAGGTTTCCGAACGACCAGGATGGCGAATTCACTCTCCAGCCGCCGCGCACGGCGGACATGGTGGGACGGTCGAGGCGCTCGCTGCGGGCGAGGTCGGTAATGGTCAGGGTTTTCATGACGGTTCTCCCGGATGGCTCAGAGTGCGGCGTGGTTCGCGCCCCACAGCGAGGCGGCCAGCTGGACGTCGGGGCCGACGAAGCCGGCGCCGATCACGGCATTGTTGTTGAGAACATTCACACCGATCTGCTGGAACTGGGCGAGCTGCTGGTTGACGTTCACGTTCACGTTGATGTCCTTGCCGAGGGCGGCGATACCGCCCCGGACGGCCGACATGGCCTGCCTGTCGAGTGCGGCGCTGTGCGCCAGATCGTGGATTGCGATGGATGACATGATGTTCTCCTGTGCGGTCGGCGATTTCTCAGCCGACGATGGTGTTCTGGCCGTTCTGGTGCACGTTGCTGTGCACGCTGACGCCGTCCAGGAAGGCCGAGCCGTTGGCGGTGGCGGTCATCACGTTCTGCATCTGGCCCAGGTTCTGCGCGGCATTGATCGACGAGTCGTAGCTCGGTGCGTAGGTGATGTCGCCGGTCTTGTACGACGGCGAGAACATGCTCCAGCCGCCGCGCACGCTGCGCATGGCTGCGCGGTCCAGTTGTTCGCTACGGTCCAGGTCTTTGATGGTCAGGGTTTTCATGGTCATGCTCCTCGATGATGGAATGATGGGATYGGATCTTGGTGGGCGATCAGCGGCGCACGATGGTGTTYTGGCCGTTTTGCGAGACGTCGTTATGGACGTGCACGCCGTCGACGAAGGCCGAGCCGTTGGCGGTGGCGGTCATCACGTTCTGGACCTGGCCCAGGGATTGGGAGGCGTTGATCGACGAGTCGTAGTTCGGTGCGTAGGTGATGTCGCCGAACGAGTACGAGGGCGATGCGAACTTGAAGCCGCCGCGGACGGTGGCCATGGTTGCGCGGTCCAGTTTGTCGGTGTGGGCCAGGTCGGTGATGATCAGGGTTTTCATGGTAAATCTCCTTGGATGTCGGTTTGGTTGGTTGAGGCATTTGATTTGCGCTCGATGGACTATCAGCAGGATGCGTGCCAGCTTTTTTCGAATGCCGCCAAAATGCATGCAGGCCATTGAAAACAAAGGGGATTTTCTTGATGTTCTCAGCCGTTCACGGCAGCGGAGGAAGCGGCCGCAGGCATCGCCGGTGATGGCCCGGACCCAACACCTTTCGGGACTTGTTCGTCGCGGACCGACAGGGGGAACTTGGCGGCATGGCTGCCGCCGGCAAGGAGAAGGAAGGGATGGGTTAACGGACTTCATCCCGCTGCCGGGATCGAAGCCGGCAGCGGGATGAAGGAACAGCAGGGAGACGGTTCAGAAGGCCAGCTTGTTCTCGCCCTTCAGTGCGGCGGCCACGTCGATATCGGGGCCGCGGAACCCGGCGCCGATGACGCCGTTGTTGTTGAGGACATTCACGCCGATCTGCTGGAACTGTGCAAGCTGCTGGTTCACGTTCACATTGACGTTGACGTCCTTGCCGAAGGCGTAGCCGCCCCGGACCGCCGACATGGCCTGGCCGTCGATCGCTGCGCTGTGCGCCAGGTCGTGGATTGCGATGGATGA